>CAUTXD010000008.1:0-12625 GCA_963542535.1 uncultured Candidatus Saccharibacteria bacterium | reverse complement strand
AGAGTGCTAATTTTAGACAAAAAGTACGGTGGGCAAAGTGATACACATGGTGGGCAAAGTGATACACATGGTGGGCGAAGCATTGAATTCATGATAGAATATGTAAAATATTGGAAAGGGGCGAAAATGAACGAGCACGATTTATTGAAAACAAAATTAGGCACCGGCAGTATCAATATTTTTGGGCTACCAATGTGCGGTAAAGATACGGTAGGAGAAAAACTGGCGGCCTATTTCGACGGAAAACTGCTTTCTTCTGGGGCAATGATTCGCCAATATGAGGCGGAAAATCAACAGGCTTTAACTGCGGATGGTTCACTCGCACCGACGGACTTATTCTATGAAATTGTACTCCCTTATTTCGATAAGGCAAAACTTAAAAATTCACCACTAATACTCTCAAGCGTGGGGCGTTGGTCGGGAGAAGAAAAAGAAATTTTAAGAAAAACCATTGAATCGGGACATCCGACAAGGGCGGTGGTCTATCTAAAATTAGCCAAGGCAGAAGTAATTCGTCGCTTTATGTTAAATCTGGTGGGCGCCGGTCGCGAGCAACGCGCAGATGATGCTTCCCTGAAAGTTTTCTTGAGGCGGCTAAATGAATTTAACCAGAAAACTTTACCAGTACTAGAATATTATCGCAAAAAGGGACTCTTGATTGAGATTGATGCGAGTGGAACTAGAGAGGAAGTTTTTGAAAGAACTTTGGCCGCGATCAAAAAGAAATTAGACAAATTAAACTAAACAGAATTTTGACATAAAAAATAGGCGCGAAATCGGCGCCTATTTTAAATTTAAAATTAATCGCGTTTTAACATTACAGTGAAGGCTTCCGATGGAATATCAATCTTGCCGAAGCGTTTCATACGTGCTTTACCACGCTTCTGTTTCTCAAGCAGTTTAGCCTTACGATCGCGGTCACCAGTATGGATTTTTACGGTGACATCCTTGCGGAAAGCACCGATGGTTTCACGCGCGATAATGCGTGCACCGATGGCTGCCTGCAGGGCAACTTCGAAGTTTTGACGCGGAATCACTTCTTTTAATTTTTTCGTAATGGAACGACCCAGTACATCAGCCTCCGAACGGTGGCACATCAGGGCTAAGGCATCCATTTTTTCACCACCTACGAGAAAATCGACGCGCACCAAATCTTCTGCGCGATAGCCATTAATTTCATAATTAAAGCTAGCATAACCAGAAGTGAGAGACTTCAATTGATCATAAAAATCGGTCAAGAGATTCGCCATTGGCGCCTCGAAATCAATCAGGGCACGATCTTCGAGATAAGAAATATTTTTCTGCAAACCACGCTTCTCGACAATGAGCTGCAAGACATTACCAATCATGGAAACTGGGAGAATAATTTCTCCTTTCACCCATGGTTCACGAATTTCAGCGATAGTCGAAGCATCTGGAAGGTTAGCCGCAGACTTGATTTCGAGCTCTTCACCGGAATTTAAGGTGACTTCATAGTTGGTCGAAGGATTAGTAACCACGAGGTCGAGCTTGAATTCACGTTCGAGACGTTCCTTAATAATGTCCATGTGAAGCAGACCCAAGAAGCCGATACGTAGACCAAAACCGAGGACCGGGCTATTTTCTGGCTCGAAACGCAGGGCAGAATCAGAGAGCGAAAGCTTTTCGATAGCCTCTTTTAAGTCTTTATACTGATCATTACTAACTGGGAAAAATCCGGCGTAGACAAATGGAAGAACATTTTTGTAACCTGGCAGAGGGTTTTTGGCGGGAGTTTTTTTCAGAGTAACCGTATCACCAACTTTTGCTTCACGCGTGGTCTTCAAGTTGGTGACAATGTAGCCGACTTCGCCTTCACTGAGGCTATCTTTAGGTGACATCTCTGGCTTCAAGATACCAACTTCGAGAGCAATGCCGGAGGTCTTGGTAGCAAGCATTTCGATAGCAGCGTTTTTACTAATCGAGCCATCGACAATACGCACATAGAGCACCACGCCACGATAGTCATCGAAGTAAGAGTCGAAAATTAAAGCGCGCGTCTCGGAATTAGCGGCGGAAACAGCCGTGTGGTCCGTGAGCAAAGCATCGACAGAAGATTTGTTTGGTGCTGGAGCATATTCAATAATGCGCTCTAAGACTTTTTCGACATTGAGACCAGTCTTGGCGGAAACCGGAATAATTTCTGAAGGGTCACAGCCCAAGAGATTAATAATTTCACTAGAAACCCGCTCAACATCCGCAGCTGGCAGGTCGACCTTATTAATCACAGGGATAATGGTGAGATTTTGCTCAATCGCGAGGTAGACATTGGCGAGAGTTTGCGCTTGAATACCTTGAGTGGCATCAACTACTAAAATCGCCGATTCAACCGCCTGTAAGGAGCGAGAAACTTCATAAGAAAAATCCACGTGGCCCGGAGTATCAATCAGATTGAGCTCGTAGCCCTTATATTTCATCTGTACAGGAGTCAACTTAATCGTGATGCCCTTTTCACGCTCAAGTTCCATAGAGTCGAGGAGTTGAGATTTCATCTGGCGCTTTTCGACGGTGCCAGTAATCTCCATCATGCGATCAGCCAAGGTCGACTTGCCATGATCGATGTGAGCAATAATACAAAAATTTCGAATATTCGCGGAATTCATGTCTCTATTATAACAGAGATGAGATAGAGTATAATAGAATCATGAAATTAATCTTGGCAGTTTCGGGCGGTATAGACTCGATGGCGCTTCTTGCCATGTACGCACATGCCGATATTATCGTAGCGCATATCGACCACGGCACACGCAAATCTAGCGCAGAGGACGCGGATTTTGTGCGCCGAAAATGCCAGAAACTCAGAGTGAAATTTTATGAAACTAAGCTAGAGCTTGGGGAGGGGGTTTCTGAGGAATTGGCGCGCAAAAAACGCTATGAATTTCTTAAAACCATTCAAGAAAAAGAGGGTGGTACTCTCTGCACCGCGCACCACTTAGACGACGTCCTGGAATCGATTGCAATTAACTTGATTCGTGGTACCGGCTGGCGAGGACTTACGCCTTTTTATGGCGACGAGCTTGTGCGGCCTTTTATTGTTGCTAAGATGCGGAAACGGGACGTGCTGAAATTTGCTGGCGAACAAAATATATGTTTTCGGCAAGATCCAACCAATCACGAGACGAATTATTTACGCAATCGCGTGCGCGAAAAGATGGCGGCGCTAGACGAGACGACGCGAGCAGATATTATTGAGTTGTTTGAGAAGCAAAACGAGCTCAGAGGAAAAATCGAAAAATTAGTGACGGAATTAGCGAAGCAAACCGTAGTGGGGAAAAATTTTCATAAAAAAGAACCTTTTCTTACGGCCGATGAGAAAGTAGCGCTAGAGGTTTTAAGAGAAATTTGCTTAATGCACGGCTTTAGCTTGACGCGAAAACAGCTAGCGGATTTTCTTTCTGCAATTAAAACCTATGCACCACACAAAAGATTTAATTTACCAAAAAACCACTTTGTGACAATTCTAAAAAATTACTTTGAATTTAAATAAACGACAATTTGATTATGGTTTTCTAGTGAAATAGCCCGGGCGGCCATGGGCTGGGTCGTCGATACGAAGCCAAGATTTATCGGCCGTAGAAGGATTGACAAGATAAGAACCATTCCCTCCTCGTAGCTTCTTGCGATTTTCAAACATATCTGTAAAATCTGTAAGTTTAGAGGTATTAAAATCATTATTTACATATATTTTTTCTAGTTTATCCTTAGATATATCCGTATCATAGATAGAAAACATACGTTGCATACTCGTCACCTGTGAAGTGTTGAAGCTGGAGAGATCAAGGGAGGTGAGATTAGATGTGTGAGAAAACATAGCGAACATACTCGTCGCTTTGGAGGTATCAAAGCTGGAGAGATTGAGCGTGGTGAGACTACGCATGTCATAAAACATAGCGTCCATATTCATCACCTTCGAGGTATTGAAGTTGGATAGATTAAGCGAAGTGAGATTAGACATGCTATAAAACATATAACTCATATCCGTCACCCGTGAAGTATCGAAGTGGGAGAGATCAAGTGAGGTGAGGCCAGACGTGTAAGAAAACATATAACTCATATCCGTCACCCGTGAAGTATCGAAGTTGGAGACATTAAGCGTGGTGAGATTAAACATAGCAGTAAACATAAAGCGCATACTCGTCACCCGTGAGGTATCGAAGTTGGAGAGATTAAGGGTAGCAAGATTAGATATGTCTTCAAACATGTGGCTCATATTCGTTACCTTCGAGGTGTCGAAATTAGAAAGGTTAAGCGAAGTGAGACTAGACATACCATGAAATATATCATTCATATTCGTTACCCTCGAGGTATCGAAATTAGAGAGTTCTAGCTCTAAGATGTTTCTGAGGTTTTGTCCATAATAATATGAAAAGAACATCCTACTGCTATCCGTATTTAAATACACTTTTTCCGGTTCGGCATAATAATAAGCTGTCTTATCGGTCGGGTCTAACCAAAGTTTAATTTCATAGTCGGACTCTTCGTCATCGATATTTACTGCATTCATGGAGGTAGCTGGTGCTACAGCGCTCTTCTTAAAGTGCTCGATTTTATTCGTCTCGGATTCCAAGGCTTTTAGTTTTTCATTAAAATCTGGACCTTCGGTCATAATGGCGATATGTTCATAATTATTTGTTAATATCGAAAATATTAACTTATTTGTATATCTACCACTTTCAAGATTATCACTTAGTTTCATGCCAATACTTAACTGGTTCGATTCGTCTCCATTAGTCTTTCCGGCAGTCTGTAAGATTTGTGCTGGACTAGAGAGTGCTGGAATCGGTGCGTAGTTTGAAGACGCCCCAAACTTATAGCCCCAAGTATTATTTGGTAGATTATTTAAGGATAAATTCGTGCTAATCGAATTAATTTTTGCACCAGCGGTAGAAGCTGCATTAGTTAGTGCAGTATTTTCAGTTTCGGAGCTTAATGTTGCCGTATAACCAGTCTTGTTATTTGTATTTACTGTAAGGTTTAGTGGGATTTCTGTGGTTTTATTTGTACTATTTATTACTTGATTTCCATTCACTGAAGCTGCAGCATTATCTACCGAAGCTGAAAGTGTTGGCGTAAAGAGAGCAAACGTATTATTACTAAAAATTAAATTAGAAAAAGAGATCAAGCCTAGAAATAATACTAAAATCTTTAATTCTCTATTAAACCACCCCCCCCATGGGGTTTACTTGAGCTAGTGTTTTGCCGTTCATAGTTTTATTTTAGCATAAGAACCTTCAGAAAAACCAAAAGCGTTTTTAATTCTTTTCTATTTTTAGGGCCTTCGCGTAAAGTAACCCTGCACCCCTGGTCGATCCACTCTGAGCCAGGATTTATCTGCCGTAGAAGGATAGGTAAGATAAGAACCATTCCCACCACGGAGTTTTTTACGGTTTTCAAACATTCTTGAAAAGGATTTAAGTTTAGCGGTATTAAAATCATTATTTACATAAATTGTTTCTAGTTTATCCTTGGATATATTCTTATCATCGAGAGAAAACATACCATCCATACGCGTCACCTGAGAGGTATCGAAGTTGGAAAGATTAAGCGTAGTGAGGCTAGACATGTCAAAAAACATAGCTTCCATATTCGTCACCTGTGAAGTATTAAAGTTGGAGAGATCAAGGGTGGTGAGATTGGACATGCCAAAAAACATATTGGCCATATCCGTCACCTGGGAGGTATCGAAATTGGAGAGATTAAGAGTGGCGAGGTTAGACATACCATAAAACATAGAGCGCATATCCATCACCTTAGAGGTGTCGAAGTTAGAAAGATCAAGCGTGGTGAGGTTAGGCACGAGAAGAAACATATCGCGCATACTCATTACCATGGAGGTATTGAAGTTTGAGAGATCAAGGGTGGTGAGATTAGTCATTTCCTGAAACATACTTACCATATCCATCACCTTGGAGGTATTGAAGTTTGAGAGATCAAGGGTGGTGAGATTAGACATGCCAGAAAACATACCGTGCATGCGTGTCACCTGGGAGGTATCGAAGTTGGAAAGATTAAGAGAGGTGATGTTACGTAAGTCATAAAACATAAGGTTCATATTCGTCACCTTCGAGGTATCGAAATTAGAGAGGTTAAGGGAGGTAAGAATATGCATGCCATAAAACATACTGCTCATATTTGTCACCTGGGAGGTATCGAAGTTGGAAAGATCTATTTCTAAGCTGTTTTTGATTTTTTGTTCATCAAAATATTCATCATAATAGAACATATCACTACTATCCGCATTTAAATAGACCTTCTCCGATTCGGCATAATAATAAGCCGTTTTATCGGTCGGATCTAGCCAAAGTTTAATTTCACATTCAGACTCTTCATCTTCAATATTTACGGCATTCATGGAAGCAGATGGTGCAGCTGCACTCTTCTTAAAGTGCTCGATTTTACTAGTCGCGGGTTCTAAGGATTTTAGTTTTGCATTGAAATCCAGGCCCTCCGTCATAACGGCTTTTGGTGTGTATGGATTTGAAACTACCGAGATAATGAGCTTGTTTTCGTAAGTACCAGGCTTAAGGCTACTATTTAACTTCATTCCGAGTTTAATATTGTGATTCTCCTCCGCAATAGATTTTTCAGTAGTTTTAATCAAATTTACTGAAGCAGATTGTGCAGGAATTGGACTAAAATCAACATCGTCATCAAATCTATACCCCCAAGTATTTGCTGGAAAATTAGCAAGAGAATAAGTGGAAGAAATTGAATTGATTTTAGTATTTACAGCTGGATTAGTATTTAATAAAGCCGTCTCTTCAGTTTTAGCACTAAGAGTGGCGGTATAGCCAGTCTTATTAGTAGTTTTTACCTTAAGATTAATTGCATGCTCAGCAGTCTCGGAGCTAGATTCGATGGCTTCAGTACCATCAATAACTGCAGTGTTTTCATTGACGGAAGCTGAGAGTGTAGCTTTATAATATTCCGCAAATGAATTCTGACTAAACGCAAAATTTAATAAAACTGATACAAGACCGATAAGAAGCATAAAAATAATGTTTTCCAGTCTAAGACTTAAGATATTAGACTTTTTCCTCTCCATGATATTTTTATTTTAGCATAAAAGGAATAAAAGGAGGAGATGAATTACTTGAATAGATTTTTCAAACCACCAGCGAGATCGGAAGGGAGAAGAATGACAGTCTTTTGAGATGGATCGGTACTGATTTTTTCGAGAGTTTGAAGAGTACGAATATTGAGACCGCCCGGAGTCTGAGCGAGCAGATTGGCGGCTTCAGCCACTGCCGCAGCCGAGGCTTTTTCACCTTCCGCAGAGATAATCGCAGCACGGCGTTCACGTTCGGCTTCAGCCTGCTTTGCCATAGCGCGCTTCATGTCGGAAGGCAGTTCGATGTTTTGGAGCTTCACACTTTCGATATCGATACCCCATTTATCGGTTTGAGTATCAACGATTTCCTTGATTTGGCTGGAAATTTTATCACGCTTAGAGAGTAATTCATCAAGATCAAAGTTACCAGTAACATCACGCAAGGCGGTTTGAGCAAAGGTAGAAGTAGCATAAGCGTAATTAGTGGTTTCAAAGACCGCCTTCTTCGCATCAATCACGCGGAAATAGACCACGGCGTCGACATTCACCGTGACGTTATCCTTGGTAATAACTTCTTGCTTCGGCACATCCATCGGGGTAGTACGAACATCAACCGTGCGCATAGTATCAATGTACGGGATGATCACATGAAGACCCGGCTCCATAATGCGACGAAAACGACCGAGGCGCTGAACCACGCCGCGCTCGTATTGGTTAACCACGCGAATTCCTGGAATTACCACGAATAAGGCGATAAGAATTAGGATTAAAATTGGCATAATAACTCTCCTTTTTAGTTTCATTTTAGCGATTTTAAAGAATAATGCAAGATGAAGTAAGGCTGCTCTACCCCCCCAAGTGCAACACTTGAGATGTTAATTTAGACTTTTCCCTTAGAGAGTTAAGCCCCCTTGCAACATCTGTATAGGAGTCATCCTTATGGTTGTATGTATTCTAACATAGTTGTAGTAGATAAGATATTCTCTCGTTAGGGTCCTGGACTTTAACGGACCGTCGCTGGTACTGCTCGCTCTATGGGTGTCACCATCGCCGAATAATTGATTAAAATTAATTAACCGTGGGAGAGTTCGCTCGTTATTACCACAGAAAGAAATCAAATGTCAGAAGAACAAATCAAATCTACTGAAGAATTAAACCAAACTCCAGTCGGAACTATCGAAGCTAAAGAGAAATTTGCCAAATCTGGTAAAAAATCTAAGAAACACCTCGAAGAAGTTAAGGCTGAAGAAGAGTGCAAGGCTCGTGCCGAAGAGCACAAGCGAGCCATCGTTCATATCGGTGTCGGTAAAACCGACTTCACCATCGATCAATTGAACGAGACGCTACCGTTTTCATGGACTCTTTGAAGTCAATGAAACCAGCTTCTATCAAGGGTCAATACATTAAGAGTATATTTATTTCTACTACTATGGGCCCATCCATCGCTGTAGAAAATGTCTACAACTAATCCCTTGCCTTATCAAACAAAAAATATACCTCTAAAATAGAGATATATTTACATTCCGTCTCACTCTGAGACAGCCTTTTTTCACAATAAACCCCTCCTGGTTCAAACAAAAGAGCCTTTATATTCCTCTTTTGTAGTTACGGCTGTTTTTTAGTGAAGTAGCCAGGTGCGCCAGGCTTATCTACCCTCGCATACCCCGCATTTCCAGCATATCCAAGATTATAAGTTGTGCCATTACCGCCCACTAACTGCACACAATCTTGAAACATACTTGCCGATGAAACCAGGCTCGCCAAGTCAAACCTATCCGGCCCATAAATCGTCTTCAGCTTATAATTTCGATAAAAGAAGGTATCCATAGTTCTTACTTTTTTCGTGTTGAGATTCGTCATATCAATCGTCTCAATATCGTAAGACAATGCAAATAACGAATACATATTTGTAACATTCTCGGTATTAAAGTTCGATATATTAATATTCTTCACATGATTTAGTGAGTCAAACATCCCAAACATATCAGTTACATTACTGGTATCAAACAGCGATAGCTCAAAATTTTCAGGTCCCCAAAAACTCTGGAACATCCTTCTCATCGTGGTTGCCCTATTTGTCCTCAAATTTATAAAGTTAAAGCCGTGTGGTGCTCTTGCTCCCCAAAACATACCTTCAAAATTAGTCGTATTCGTGAAATTAATCTTAGTCGCATCAATATTGGTTAAGTCGGTAGTAGCAAAAGCATATTCCGGATTATTTACTGTATTAATTTTTTCTATTTCGTTCACCGATATTCCTAAACTGCTTGGCGAGCTATCATTACTATCTTGGGCAAAGATCGAATCAATCATCTCTGTTTTAGTAAAATCAATATCATGCAGGTCAATCTTTGTAAAACATTCTGTGTCGCTTTTAAAATAACTCTGACGGCTAAACAACATTATTGCACTCACCGGCGCATATACTTTGTCCGCCTCTGAATACCAATAAATCGTTTTTACTGAAGTTGCGGAGTCCACATCCGACCAAATCAAAATCGGCACCTCTGAAGCCGCATCTGCCACATTGATGGTCGTCTTAGTCGTATCAAGCAATTGGCTACGTTTAAATTCCACCTTGCTATTAGCTGGGCAGTTCCCGAATTGATTATTATACCTCCCCTGTGCAATATATCTTTTCGCTCGCGGGTTTGCCTTAAAAGTTGCCACTATCGGTCTAGGATTTGTTATTGCTGTAACCACTAAACCACCTCCATAAGTCCCCTCAAGTAATCCCCCCCCGCTCGCACAGCGATACTTAGTTTTGGTAGTCCAGCCCCCGACACATCACCAGTAGCAGGTGTCGCCGAATCTTTATTCCAGAATTTTTCTGGTGTATTTTTTGGTGGAATTGGTTTAAATACTGTTTGATCCAATGAATATCCCCACTCTTTCTGGTTAAATGCTGCCGCTTGCTTAGGGGTCATCAGAGAATAAATCCTGCCTGGGTTGCTAGCGTCAGCCGTGGCTAATTCTGTTGTATCTCCAACACTCGCTATCGTCAGATTATAGCCAGATGCATTATCGGTCACTACCTTTAAATCCAGGTCTTTCACTTTCGCTGGCTCGCTTGCCAGACCTTGAAAATTAAAATCAATATTATTACCCGAATCAAAACCAAAAATCGTCAGCGAAATCGATTCAGCATACGTCTTTTGAGTATTGAGCATCACGCCAATAGCTAACAAAATAACCATAAAAACACTTTTCAACCCCCCCTTTTATTATTTGTTCTATTTTCATTTTTTAGCCACTACCATTTTACAAAAATTATAGCACATAAAAACAAAACATGCCTACTAAATGTATGCGTCTATAGCATATTGGACTTTTCTAAATTTAAGTTTAGCATATTTATATAAGCTTTAATGGCGCTACTCTAACCCCCAAGTGCAATACCTTGAGATGTTAGCTTAGGAAGTTAGTGGACTGAATAATCAAATTAGGCTATATTATATTTAACAAATTCATAAAAATGGTTACTTATAAGATAATTTATGACATTACGCAAGATGCTTATAACTGGTATAATTCCCTGAATAATTTTGGTGGGATAAAAAAGTTAAAAGACGCTCAGGATATTGAGGTAGCAGAAAAGATTATGGGGTTAAATTTTTCGGAAGCAAAGAAGATTCTGATTCCCTACCTCAAAGAAAGAAACACACGAATCGAGATGACGCCGAAGCGATTTAAGCAAATCATGAGTGATGAACTAAATGAGAAATTTGAACTAGCGATTAAACGACTCGAAGAAGTGACGGAGCATCCCCTAGCAATTAAAGATTGTGCAAAAAATCGCGCTAAGGAAATTCATAAAATTTCACCAGATACAGCGTCGCCGAGTGAGGATTTATTATTCTTGATTACGACTTTTCCAGCGATGATTGTTTATTATGAAGAGGGTGTGATTTTTACCTATGCGAAAATTGACAATGAATTATGGGGAATGCCACTCGATGGAATTTTGCATGAACTGATGCATTTTCAAACTAATTATTATTATCGAGAAAATCCAGATTCTGTGGTTTCTAATCTTTTCGAGAGGAGAATATTATATTCTGAAAGAATCTCTAACAGCCCTACTTGATGAATCTTGGAAACCAATTATGACTTTGCCAGATGCAAGTTATCCTGAATTTCAAGACCTCAGAAATAAACTGCACAACCATTATTCCAAATATCATGATTTTGACAAACTAATGGAATATGGTGCAAAAGAGGTAAAAGATTACAAAATGTGATATAATATAGGGGTAGCCTGTTATTTTACAGAAAGAGGGGGAAATTATGTTCTTTGACAAATCTAAGTTACAAAAAATGTCCAATGAAATCACATTGACATTAAACGAAAGGATCGACAGAATGACGCTCGTGGTAAAAGCCCAATGCGTACTGATTGGTCAGGACGAAAGGGGTAATTCCTATCAGAGTAATATCCTAAGATTGATTAACAAAACGGCAAAAGGCCTTCTTAACCAATGCCAATTGACCATGCATAGTCATCGAATACGAAAATCTTATCACAGTGCCGAATCAATCGCGAGGACGATTGAAGAATTCGATAATTACATCGAGAGTTTCAATGCTACCACAAAATTATTTCGGGATACCCTGGAGAGGTTTTGGCCAATGCGAAACTTCGAACCGGTGGCCACGGAAACCAAAATTCCAATGGTTAGAGCAAGATTTGAAAACTTAAGAAATGACTTAATTTAATCTAGTGAGGCAGGCTAAGAAATTTAAGGGACGCAAGATTCGCGCCCCTTTTGCTTTTTTGGAAAAATGTTATAATGATATAAAATTATTATTAGAAAATAAGGGGTTATTATGTCTGGACACAGTAAATGGGCTACCACAAAGCGCCAAAAAGCAATTGTGGACGCAAAGCGTGGTGTAGCCTTCACCAAAATTGGTAACCAAATCGCGATTGCTGCGCGTGCTGGTGCCGACCCAACCATGAATCCATCTCTTGCGATGGTATTAGAAAAAGCTCGCAAGGCTAACATGCCAAAGGTAAATATCGAACGTGCGATTGCGCGTGCGGCTGACAAGAATGCTGCAGCTTTAATTGAAGAAACTTACGAAGCTTACGGTCCGGCCGGTATTGGCTTGATTATCGAAATTGCTACCGATAACAAGAATCGTACTATGCCAGAAGTACGCAATGCGCTTTCGAAGAATGGCGGACGCATGGCTGATCCTGGATCTGTGATGTTCCAATTCTCACGTAAGGGTGTAATCTTTATTGAAAATAAGGGTGAAGACGCGCTAATGACCGCTTTAGATGCTGGAGCAGAAGACGCTAACGAAACGGAAGATGGTATCGAAATTATTACCGAACCAACAGATTTGATGAAGGTGCGCAAGAATTTGATCGATGCTGGGCTCAATGTAGATTCTGCCGAACTCAAATATTTGCCAAACAACACCGTAGAGGTGAGCGAGGCAGATGCGGAAAAGGTAGACAAACTACTGGATGCCGTAGATGACCTCGATGATGTGATTAACGTCTTCACTAACGCAGCTTAATTTTAGAAGGAGCCTTCGCGGGCTCCT
>CAUTXD010000007.1:0-13263 GCA_963542535.1 uncultured Candidatus Saccharibacteria bacterium | reverse complement strand
ATCGCCGTCATAAAACTTATCTAATACTTTTTCGAAGATTTCAATTGAGGGATCTGCGACGTTGAATAATGTCATGCAAGATAAAACTTTCAGATCATCTGGGTATCCCATAATAGATCTTATCTTGCCGTTACATTCATAGAGTGCCTGGGAAATCTTTATCAGATTTACACGTAAAATATCGTTCTTGAGATATTCTTTGGCTTCCTCTAAATCATTAATTCCGTAGAAATGAGCCATGCCGCTATGGCCTAGACCGCGGAGCTGCGGAAATATATACCAAATCCAGTGAGACTCTTTTCGGCCATTTTTTATTTCAGCCAAAGCCTGCTCGAAGTTTTCTTCTTGAGCGTTTATAAATCTGTCTATACTGCATGGATCTTGCATACTATTCTTCGTCAAGATTAACCAGATTATTAGATTTGATTAACTCACAACAACATGCCGCCATATCTTTTATCTCAAATACCCCTCTTTTGAATAGATAGGAATATTCATCAATTACGAAAATAATAGCGGGGAGATTCTCGATCGCTTTTCTCTTATCATCACTTTCCTTGAGAATGGCGAGCCTGCGTTCGTTTTCTGCTAAAATCCAGTCCATCGTTTCACGGATTTCTTCCGGCTTCGTTAGAGGATCTTTTATTAAATCAAAAATTACGCCCTCACAAGCTCCAGTAACTTCTCATAAGAATTACAGACACCATAAATACAGTCGCCGTTACTAATCTTTGCGAAGTGCTTCCTGGCGCACTCTATTTTCGCCTTTTCGACTCCTTTAACGCCGACTTCAAGTTGCCCCTCATTCACTCCCTTTGTTTCCGCGACAAAATAGATATGCTTCACGCCAGTTTCGTCCTTAAACGCAATCGCCCAGTCAGGGTTATAGTGTCCCATTGGAGTATCTATATAGAATCTCTTTGGAAGTTTTACGTATACTTCAACAGTCTCACTCTTATCGAGTTCTTCAGCAAAATTTTTCTCAATATCTGAGTCGTATCGTAACTTATCATATAGATGATGGTTTGGCGTGTCGATAAGATTGTGATTATATTCGCCAGTAATCTCACTGTTAATGAAAATTTCGCCGCCATCCCACTTTTCGTTCAGCTTATCGTACTGAATATGTTCAACTACGGTTGAGGCTTTCTGTTCGTTAATAAGTTGAATAGCATTATGAATGAATTCCTCAGGATTTGTTTTAAATTTTTCAAATGTTGCAGCTTCAATTCCAGATAATATCTCAGACACAGTCTTACGCGTCAGACTCGTACCGCCATCGTTCTGTGATTTTGAAATTTCAGAAATTATATCATATTTGATATTATCACTCATAATCTCGGAGATAGCGATTGGCATGCCAATTCTTTCTCGAACCATCTCCAGCTTATCTTTTCCAACAGTTTTCAGTAACCCCTCGGTAACAACAACCTCCGTCTTAGTCACGCGTAAATTCTTATTCAGGGAATCAATACATCTCTCAATCAGTTCACTCTCGTCAAATTCAACCGTATAATAAGTCTTCTCGTTAATATGGTCCCATAGCTCCTTAAACTTCTTTGACGCAAACTTTTCCGGATTAAGATTTAGCTTCACAGAGCGGCGTGCATTAGTCACAAGCTGACCTCTTTTCGGATCATAAATAGAAGCAAGAATATTCTCAATATTTTCCGCGTATGGCGCATACAACTCACCAACCGCTTCGCGAATCTTCTGTAACTTCATCTCATCACTCAGCGCGTGATAGTCTTCAGTTAATTGCTTAGAAGTCCTATCAACAAGCCCAGCCATCACTAGTCCAGCGTAGATATCTGCCGCTGCATTGTCGTCAATAACAGCAGACTTGGCACCACTAGCATCCTGGAGAACCCTTCCATTGAATAAGGAAGCGGAAGCATCTTTCGGGCGTTTAGAGATAATTTCACTGAATTCATTCTGGAGGCTATTTGCAAAGCTTTCATAGCTTTCGTTGGCAATTACCGTGAGGACATTGGTGTCATGAACGAGATTCTCACCAAGTATTTCCGCGTCTTGACGAATGCCATTCTGGTCCACACAGAGACGAAGCCCTCGCCCAATCTCTTGTCGTTTTTTGATGTCCGCATCAGATTCACGCAACGTACAAATCTGAAAAACATTCGGATTGTCCCAACCCTCGCGAAGGGCGGAGTGAGAGAAAATAAAGCGCACTGGCTCCTTAAAATCGAGCAGGCGTTCCTTATTCTTCATGATAAGGTCGTAAGCTGATATGTCATCAGAGCCACCCTCTTTACTTTCTTTACTATTAATTGCGTGACCTTTCTTGTCGATCGAGAAGTACCCGGCATGAATTTCTGATGGAGAAAATTTCTCTAGATAACTGCGAAAGTCAGCGTCCTCTTCAAATTGAAGCTGTTGGTTCAGATAAATATCTACTGCTTTTTCGAATTCTTCCTCAAAAATCTTAGCGTAAGTACCTTTTTGTTCGCCATTTTCATCGTATTTTTTATACTTAGCAACCTCATCAATGAAGAACAGAGATAGGACTTTGATGCCTTTATTAAAAAGTTTTCTTTCCGTTTCAAGATGCGACATAATCGTTTCACGAATCTGAATACGGCGGACATCATCAGGATTAGTCTCACCAATCACTTCACCTTCGTGAATACGAATACCATTCACAAAATCGACATATCCAGCATCGTCGCGCGCATTAATCTCCGAAATTTTATACCCATTATGATAAGCTTCAAGCTCACCAGAGTGGACGTAGATATCGTCACCCAGAACAAGCGTTTTAGTTTTACGAAGGATTCCACCACCTGTTTTTGTGCCAAACTCAAACACGACAGTTGCGGTCGGCTTCTTGTTTGGATAAGTATTAATCTTCTGGAGATAGAGATATCCATTGGTCGCGGTTCCACCTTTGACTGTAATACCTTTGACAGTGATCTTCTTTACGAGTTGTTTCTGATATGCATCGATCGCATCCAAGCGATAGACTTTATTGAAGTCTTCGCGATGAGTAGCGGAATAATTCAAGAAGAATAGTGGATTGAATTTCGCAATACTTTCGCGAGTTACGTTTGCATTTCTATCTGTACCGAGCACGCTCTGTGGCTCATCAACGATAATGATTGGTTTTGTCGCCGCAATTACATCGATTGGTTTACGAGAGCGGAACGAATCAAGTTGCATATAGATACGACGAGCATCGGCGCCACGAGCATTGAATGCCTGCGTGTTGATAATCATCACATTAATGTTTGGATCTTCGGAGAATTGTTCAAGTTCATTAAGTTTTGTTGAATTATAGATAAAGAAGCGAATTTTCTTGCCATAATCTTCGGCGAAATGTTCCGCAGTCGTCTGGAAGCTTTTGTAGACACCTTCACGGATAGCAATGCTTGGTACTACGACGATGAATTTACGCCAACCATATTGCTTATTGAGCTCATACATTGTCTTGATATAAGTATAGGTTTTACCCGTACCAGTCTCCATCTCGATTGTGAATACCGGGCGCCCGTTTAGACGTTCGATCTTTGTATTTCTTGCAATATTCTGTAATCCTTGGACCTCGTGAAGGTTCTTGATTAGTTGGGCGTCCTGCAGGGAAATATCAGCATTACCGAAACCAGCTTGTTCTAGTTGAGAAAACATTGTTCCATCAGTATCACCTTGGTCCATAAGGAAACGATAATCTGATTTGATTTGCCCAGTAAAGATATCGCAAGTAGCCTTAACAGCGTCCTCCTGAAATTTTTGATGTTTAAACCTAAGCTTCATTAGAGTACCTTGACTTTCGTATCAGGACTAATAATACGGAAATGTTCGGAAAGATTAATCTTTGCGGCAGAGTTGGTAAATGACGAGTCTTTAAACGCAGCAGTCAATGCTTTAAGTTTTGCGATTTCTTTAAATGTTTCTTCTGAAATATTGTCGTCGAAACAAGCCACTAAACCAGTACCCTCATCGAGGTAGCCATAGAGATATACTGTATTTTCACCAATCTTACGTGTTTCAAGTTTTAGATCAAATGGTAGAGCAGAAGCATAGATTACGCCAAATAATAAATCGAGCGGCGTACGATCCTTTTTGATATTATCGATGGCACCGAATAGGTCAGATTGGTTAATCTGATTGAGAGGTTTTCTAATACCTTCATTTTCATTACTGCCGTCCACGCGGAATACGCGGAAGCCCGTGTCAATGTGCGCATCTGGATGCTCAGACTTAATCTTCTCTCCAGCACGACGAAGACGCTCAGCGGTAATCTGATCAATGGTGTCATACCCAGCTTTTTTGGCTTCAGACTTTTCATCAGTCTTTTCATCAAGCTGCACGCAAATATACTGACGCTTTCCGCCATCTTCAGCGTTTAAGTCCATAACTGCGTGGCCAGTAGTTCCGGAGCCGGAGAAGAAATCTAAAATGTATGCATTCTTATCATAATGAAGAGATAATAAATGCTCTATAAAACTTACATTTTTTGGGAAAGAGAAGTAGTCTCCGCCCATTAAGTTCGACAGTGCTTGTTTGGCCGAAGTTGATTTTAGATCAATAATATACTGGATCTTTTTATTATTACTTATTGCATCATATTCATTATTGACTAAGACGCTCTTAATCTGCATATTATCACTGAAGTGTTTTTCGTAAATCTTATCATCGCGAATATCTAAGGCCTTATTATCGAACAATTCTTTAAATTTTGATTTCGTATATGTGTTTTCGACGAATTCAGAACCATCATAGGTTATATATCTTCTAAAACCCGAACTCAATAAAGTTTCATCTTTATCGTCTATGCTAGATTCTTGTTTGAAGACAATATCATCTTCTTTTATATAAGCAGAAAAATGTTTTTCTGAGGAGAAATTTTTGACTTTTTTATTCAGCGTGTTTTCTCCCATTAAAACTCTTTTTCCGCTCTTGCGAACAAAATCACCGTTTTCATCTTCGATCATATCGTCGGCATGCTTTGGAATTGTTTTTTTAAACTCGGCTGCATCAATATTTTTAGCATAAACTACACAATAATCGTTGGTAACCGAAATGAATTTTCCATTTTTACGACCCTTAGGGTTATTCTCTACGACGAAAGTACCTATATAGTTGTCTTCACCAAATACTTCATCGCATATTTTACGACAATTATGGATTTCCTCATCCCCAATTGATATAAAAATAACACCGTCATCGGCTAGGAGATTTTTTGATAGCTTCAATCTCGGATACATCATCGATAGCCAGTCTGAATGGAATCTGCCATTTGCCTTTGAATTCTCCGCGTACTCGTCTTCAGAGATAATTACATTACCATCAGAATCCGTAGAATCGTCCTTAAAATCGGCTTTTTTGACCGTAAAGTTATCATGGTACACAAAATCATGACCAGTATTGTATGGAGGATCGATGTAAATCATTTTTATTTTACCGAGGTATGATTCTTGGAGGAGTTTCAGTGCGTCAAGGTTATCTCCAACGATTAGCATGTTCTTTGTATTGTTAAAATCTTTGGAAGCTTCCATATCTGGGCGGAGAATCTTATTGATTGGCGCGCCAGCCTCAACGATACTCTTGCGTTTGCCGACCCATGTAAAGTTATAAGACTCATCTTTATCGTCTATTCTATCTAGTGCTTCGCCCAATGATTCGAAGAATTCGCGACTGCTTTTCCAGTCTACGCGGTCTAGGTCGACTTTCTCGATGTTACTCTCCATAAAGTTTCCTCCACAATTAATTATAAAAATCCTTAATATGATTATATCAAGGAAAAACATAATTTCAGGTAGTGAAATGGTACAATATATAAGAAAAATGAAGACCAATAGGTATCTCAAAAACACAATAGATTTTAGCAATATCAATCGGGATAGTTGGATGCTTTTGAGATTCTCGTCGTTTTTTAAAGAAGAAATCCGATTAGAAAGAGCCGAGGTTGAACTAATAGAGTCATATCGCCTGGCATTATATAAAATGTATGAAGCGATAAAAAAAGGCCAATTGTTATGTAATCCACGAATCGAGGATGAGAATTCAATAGTCAGACCACACACTTTAGTTTTCAAAACTTATAGTTTAGGAATACCGTTTATATTTCTCGCAAGGCACCTAATCGAGCTCTCAATCAAAAAATTTCTCGAAGACAATAGTTCTACCATTGAGACTGGACACAAGATAAGCAAGCTTTGGGAAAAATGTAAGAAGAAGACGCCAGCGTTTTCAGCATATGATGAAGTCATCGATTGTCTCACGATAATTGACGATGACGAATTATATTTTAGATATACCAAGGATAAGAATGGCAAAGAATATGATAATAAGCCAATATTTATTGACTACACAAAAATCTATCGTCGCGTTAGCCAATTGTCAATAAACCTAGTTCCGTCAACTACCGTCGCAGAATTACAATCCAAATCGAAGTAGCTGTTTAAGCTTGCATCTTTCTTCAGCCAATTCTTGTTTTTTGCCCAATGATGGCTCTGCGTTAATCTTATGAGTCAAGGCATCTATCTGTTTCTGAATCTTCCCACGTTCTTTGAGTGTTTCGACATCTTCTTTGATTGTTTTCGGCGCATCTGTCGATTTCGCGAATATTAATTTCTCCCCCGCTATCTGACGCACAAAATTGCTAAATACTGCATCGATGTCTAAACCATCTATCCTGATTTCATCTAGCTTTGGATCATTCCATCCGGTAGAGAAATACGTATCTACTTTGGCGAAGTTTTTATCTTTTTGACTTTGCTCTTTATACGATATTACGGCCTTTTCTACGGTGCCTTTTTCTATCAAGAAGAGGATTGGATACGGGATTGCCGAATCTATAGCTTTGAGAACTTTCTCTGGAACCTCTCCATTTTTAAGGGTAATACGGAATACTTCCATTTCTGGCCATTTTTTGGCTGGTAAATTAATCGTATTTGGTGAGAGCTTATACTCCCAAGTAATGCGCGAGATTTCGTTCTGAAAGAGATTCTTTGTCGCAATATCGATGCCACTATAGAAGTTTTCCTTTGCCACGATACGGCCGACTTTTGCATATTCAGGGAACCCTATCATTATTTGACCACCAAGAAATTAATTAATTCAAAATCATCCAGCCCTGAAATCTGATTTATTAATGCCGTTGTACCACCAGCCTTGAAGAGGCTTGCGACATCTTTCTCGTCTTTAATTGTAACGATGTTACGGATGGAATCAGATAGCAGCTTTGAGTATCTGTCCATTTTCTTACCATTCTCAGTTTCGGCATTAAAGCTAGAAACTAGTGCTTTAATTGGCGTGTCTTTATCCTTGCAGAGTAAGCGCATCTTATCGAGTAGCGATTTCGGGTTAAGGTGATCCACAAATACATCACCATCATCTTTAATGTATACGAGATAGAATGGATGTAATCGATTTTGCTTATCTATGTTCACGTTTGAGTTAATATTCTTCAAAACATATATCACACCAGCCGGCGCCTCATCCTTAATTACGCTAGCCGCAGCACTAATTCCAAATGGAATGTGATCCACATCCCCATATTTCTTATGCAGCTCCTGCAAGTCCATATGAAATTCATTGAGCCCAAGATCCATGATCGAAACCCCACTATTCATCTCCTCAAGATCCACCACTTCCTGCTGCAACCTTTTTAGTTGCTCCTTGCGATACTCAAGTTCCGGATCAGTATTTTCAAGTACGTCACCACCAGCCCCCGTAATCGAAATCAATTTCGTGCGATTTTCCACGCGCGCCTTGAGATTAATATATTCATCCAACGTCACATTTGGCCAAAAATTCACTAACTGAATCTGTTTATTACTTGAACCAATACGGTCAATACGCCCAAAGCGCTGAATAATTCGTACTGGATTCCAGTGAATATCGTAATTAATTAAATAATCACAATCTTGCAAGTTCTGGCCTTCGGAAATACAATCAGTCGCAATTAAAACATCAATATCTTTATTCAAAAACGCCGAGCCAAACGCCTCCCGATTTTTCGATTTTGGGCTAAAGCAAGTCAAAATACTATTAAAATCTTTTGGTACCCCCGCACAGTTCGTCTCCGGGTTTTTACTACCAGTAATCACACCGGTTTTTAGCCCATATTCTTCTTCCAAAATCGGCGCAATCTCACCATAAAGATAGTCCGCCGTATCCGCAAACGCCGTGAAGATAATAATCTTC
The DNA here is from genome assembly GCA_963542535.1 of uncultured Candidatus Saccharibacteria bacterium. Lineage (GTDB taxonomy): Bacteria > Patescibacteriota > Saccharimonadia > Saccharimonadales > Saccharimonadaceae > Nanosyncoccus. Next base: position 5,097 of record CAUTXD010000007.1, on the reverse strand, counting down.
TTATTATTTTCATTGATAGGCTTTTCCATCTTCAGTTTAATCACTCTCTCAAGTTCAAGAAGCTTCAGATCATGTTCCGGTGTAATTAATCGAATTCTTTCCAATAGCTCCTCGAGTACCTGGTGATCCTCATGCAACTTCTGGCGCCACGAAATCCTATCCATGTCACCCAGCTCAATCTTCAAATCCTTACCAACCGTATAGTCCGAATCATTGTCATTATCATCGATTTCGTTTATCTGCTCTACAATCCGACCAAAACTAAAATTCGTCGAACGTCCCTGCTCGAAACGATCAATATTATTCATCGTATCGACAATTAGATTATCAAGTCGTTCCACGGTCTCACGAAATGCGTAAATCGAACTTTCCGCTCGCTTCAAAAGGTTAGTAATCATCAGAACATTACGGCCAGTCTCACGGTTCTCCCAAGTCTTTCCTTGAGATGAATCTAAGTCAACATATTTTATAAGCCTAGATTTCTGGACAAATTTAAGAGGTGTATAAATCTGAAGATTGAGTTTATCTATATATTCAAATAAAGTATTAAAATCAATATCCTCAAGATTTGTTAGATCAGGACGATAACTTTTTGGCGCCAACCTCTCCGGAAACGACCCCAGATTCACTTCATTATAGTATTTTTCAATATGTTTTCTTGATCGCGCGATAGTTACGCTATCAAGCAGATCAAAGAAACTAAAATTCAACATCTCGAGCAACCTATCTGTCGTCCGTTGTTTTGGCTCAAGTTCAGACCATTCCCGAAACGCAATATTCGCGTCCTGAAAAATCTTACTCAAAGAACTATCCGCCTTCAGTTTGCCCGACAACTCACATTCGTTACCGCCGCTCGCAATCATTAGCTGATTTTTGAGGTCGGTAAAGTCAATGTTTACTGGTGTAGCAGATAGCATCAGCACCTTTGTATTTACGCCCGATTTAATAATCTTACGAATCAATTTCTTATAGCGATTCTCATAGTTTTCGTCATTTCTGTGTGTACTATGCTCACCATTACGGAAGTTGTGCGACTCATCAATTACGACAAGGTCATAATTACCCCAGTTTATTAAACTCAAATCAATACCGTTGGAATCTCCGCGTTCGCGACCGAGGTCAGTATGATAGAGAACGTCGTAGTTCAAACGATCATCGGCTAGAGGGTTATTCTTATAGTTGCCTTTGAAAGTGTTCCAGTTATCACTGAGACGCTTCGGGCAAAGAACTAGCACGCGTTGGTTACGCGATTCAAAATATTTGATAACTCCGAGAGCGGAGAATGTTTTACCAAGACCTACGGAGTCGGCAAGAATACAACCACCATAGCGATTCAGTTTCGTAATACAACCAATGACGGCGTCACGTTGGAAATTGTAGAGCATATTCCAGACTTTTGATTGTTTGAAACCGACGGCTTCATTCGGAAGAGAGGTATCATCAATATCCTCAAGAAACTCGCTGAAGATATTATATAGCGCCACGAAGTAAATAAATTCTGGCGAATTTTCCTTATAAGCCGCAGTTATATTTTTGAGGACGGTATCTGTCACGTCTGCGAGGCGGTCATTATCATTCCAGACTTGATTAAACGTATTTAGATACTGCTCAGTGAGTGGAGCATATACTTTCATCGTCGTCGAATACGCATTATTGCCGCGATCTTCGCCGAGTTCAGCAGTAGTAAAATTAGCGAATGGATTGTAAGTTATACTTTCTTCTGAATTTTCAACGTTCATAAATGGTAGCATCATCTCGCCTGAAATATTAGAGCGAAAATGAGCTTTCTTGCGAATCCAGTCAGCACACTCTTTAGCGATAGCCTGCTGGTTAAGTTCATTACGGAGTCTTACTTCAAAACTCGTGCCATAAAGAGAACGTTCGCGATCGAGCCTTGGGATATAGAATTCACGTACTTCTTTTGGAGCTTTTTCTTTCGTGAATGTTTCGCCAGTAAAAAGAAAACGGAACTCATCAACTAAACTGAGTTCCTTTTTGAGAGCCTCAAAAGCATAGATAGAGAAAGAAGCGGCCGCTATTGAAACCTTGCTACCTTTTCTAATGGTTTCTTTCAGGTCGTCAATCACTCTTCTATTAACATTGTCTAGGACTTCCGGTACCTTAGGTACCGTCGGAGCCCCTCTGTTGAATAGGCCCATTTAAGTTATTTCTCCGCAATTAATTTATAAATATCCTTATTGTAATAATATCATAATAAGCATAAAAATCAGCCCGATTGCTAAGGTTCAGGACCTTTGCAATAAAAAACAATAAGTAACTTTGTAATTTTATTACAGAATAATTATTCTATCACGATAAAAAAGAAGCTCTCGCGGTAGGTACCTTCGGCGCCGTGCGAGTGCTTCGATATTTTCATTATATTAAACAAGGGCAGAAATGTCAATAATTTGACCTTGCTTCGTAATCATTATTAATTTTTTGATCTGTTTTCTAATGCGAACCTGATTAACTAGAAGTCTTCGCGTACTATCATCTCTAACGTTTTTCATTCGCGATGCATCAATAATAATATTATTGGATTGCTTAATAGCTTTTTTAAGAATGTGTTCAAGAGAGTTCGCGTTGCCAGATTTTGGGGATTTTATTTCGAATTCAACTCCATCCAATAATATGTCGGCAGTTTTTATAGTCGACTCGGGAATAAATTCGACAGCATGACCAGCAAGAGCAAGAATTTTGGCAACACGTCGTTCATGTGGCCAGGGACTGACACTCGCTGGGATAATAACCTTTCCTCGAGGATTATTCATTTTTCCAATTTTATCATACTTTATCTCTTTGTAGTATAATTTGCAGAAATTAACATCCACTACTCTTCATTGTATAATATATATATTGGGTATTTTCCCATACAACATGAAAAAAGGAGGGGGGTATCATGAGTACATTTAAGATTAAAGTAGCAAATTTTTTCGCAAGACAATCTTGTGCTGCCTGGCAGCCTAATCGGATTATTCGCGCAATCTGTCGCCACATCTATCTTTTCATCATGGAAGCTGACGCCAAGGAATATCCTTACGCTAATCTCGATTTTGCCAATTGGCCGGAATCCGACGGTGATTTTTATACCCTAGTTACCGATTCTAGTGGCTTCATCATTCGCCATAGTACTAGCTACGTATCATGGCTAATGAAAAAGCACTACGGCAGTTCACCAAAACTACCTAAACCAGGGCCGCGCAAACCTGGAGAGCATCGCTTCGATGCTAAGCATTGGGGTGAGATTCTCGAGTACAACGGTTGGCAAAAAGTTTCAAGGGCTGAATGGCCGTCATACCGAGATATATTTGATGAGAGGCACTTTATCGGTATAATTACCGGCGCAGATGAATTCGGCCTTCTAGTATGGTTTAATAACGCTGGGTTTAATATCACTGGATCTCCTGTTATATGGTTGGTTTCGACCTATAAGGATTTTAAAGAGCAAAATTTAGAAATTCCTGCCTCTGAAAAATCTGGCATCATCTGGTATCGTGAACCCAAAGTAAAAGACATTTAGGTTTACGAAAAATTTGCCACACACCTTCACCTCTTTTCCCGAGGGGTGAATTTATTGCACCTTAAAAATTTGAGGAATTTTTACCGAAACAGCCACTCCACATACTTTACGAAAGGTTAGGTGAATCTATGTTTACTGACAAAATCAATCTTGCACTCAAAATCGCCGCCAAGGTTCATCAAGGTCAAAACCGCAAGGGAACTGATATTCCATATATCTCTCACCCCGTTGCCGTCGGCATGATTATTAGTCAATATACCAATGACGAGACCACGATTGTTGCTGGGATCCTGCACGATATTCTTGAAGATGTTAATCCAGGCATCTACTCTGAGGCCGATATGCGTCGTGATTTTGGCGATGAGATTACCGACATCGTCAAAGATGTTTCAGAACCTAAAACCGCCGGTCAACCCAAGCTACTGTGGAAGGAACGCAAGAAAAGTTATTTGAAGCGCCTCGGTAGCTCATATTATATTGAGACCTACTTTGTCGTCGCTGCTGATAAAATTCATAATCTTACTGATATTCTAAAAGATTACGATCAGTTTGGTAATGAAATCTGGCACCGCTTCAATGCTTCAAAGTGGGATATTTTACAATACCATCGAGCTGTTTTTAATCTCATCAGAAAAGAACCAATACCAATAGAACTTAAGCGTCACCTTGCAGCACTTATAGAGGAGCTAGGAGACATCGTCACGATAAATCCCTATGGTAAAAATTTTTCATAATCAAGCTACCCCCCTACTTTATCCGTAGGGGGTATTTTTTCAATTTCTATATCTAAAAGTATCATTACTATGATAATTAATCGCTTGACGAACTATATCTCTATCAGCATATTTCATAGCGGCCATTTCATCCGAATTAGATTGAGCTTTCTCAGTTGCTACTTGGATGGCTCTATCAAAATAAGCGTCCATCGCTGTAATCTGCCTCTTAGCCTTCTCTAACTCATCTTCCTGCATCCACTTTACTTCTTCAGGACCCATATTTTCTAGCATATAACGAATATCTGAAGCCTGCTTAGAACATTCAAATAACGTACACCATTTTGCGCACTTTTCAGCGTATTTATATGTTGACCTTTCTTTCTGGTACGAAGCTTCACCGTATTTCTTTCTAAACTCATCTGTTGGCATGCCACGGGAAAGCACATCGGCAATATCCGTTGAATAACCCACAATAAATCTGGGCATTACATCAATTCGTCCTTTTTTATACATAGGATTCCAGGAGTTATTTTTGTCTTCATAATATTTAGCAGAAGCAAATCCAGGAATCTTCAAGCCATACCGAAACTTCAATGGCAGAGCTTTAGTCATAATTATATCGTTACCAGAATAGTCTTTATTAACGAAGCTTTCCCCAAATTCCGATGCCTCATCCGGTGCCGTATCTCTCTTCCCATAGACATGTTTCCATTTGAATTTCTGGCTCATTTTATCGTTATCGGTATTATAGGTTAAATCAATTGCAAATGGGAGCGTTTCATGATTAGTAGTCTCATTGCTAATCATGCCAATTACATCGATATGATTAAAGACATCATCTACTTCGGCAGTAGGGAATGT
>CAUTXD010000006.1:0-13593 GCA_963542535.1 uncultured Candidatus Saccharibacteria bacterium | reverse complement strand
CTATTCTAAGGCTCGTGCTTAATCCACGCGACCGTGTTTCTTTCGAGCGGGTGACGAAGAATGTCATTTCTGGCATCGGTCCAGCAAGTCTAGAAAAAATCTATCTCGCGCTCGGCCTAGATGGTTCGCTTGTTGAATTAGATGTTGAACATGTTTTATCGGGCAAGGCCAAAAATAGTTTCCTACGTCTGCAAAATTTCCTCAAGACTATCGACCGCACGGCTAATCCTTCGGAGATTATTACTGAAGTAATCAATTATTTTGATTTTGCTAACCTCGTCGACGATGGCACGCCGGCCACTACTGAGCGCCAGGAAAACCTTGATGCCCTCGTCGGCAACACCAAGGATTTTGATACGCTCGAAGATTTTTTGGCCGACTCCGCTCTGATGTCTTCTTCTGACGAATCAACTCGTGATAATTCCGTCACTCTTATGACGCTCCACGCGGCCAAGGGTCTTGAATTCCCGGTAGTCTTCATTGTTGGTATGGAGGAAGGTCTTTTCCCAAGTTCTATGAGTTCCGATGAGGATAGTATCGAAGAGGAACGTCGTCTGGCCTATGTCGGTGTAACCCGCGCCAAAAAGCGCCTCTTTCTCACTTTTACTTCCGTGAGATTTTTGCATGGTAAATCTAATGTTAATACGCCGTCACGCTTCCTGGCCGAGCTTGGCTATCAACCGGATTTCTTTAACGAATATGCCGATAATAGTTTTAATAATAATTACGGCAATAATCAATCAAAATCTCAGTCAAATAAAAAATTCGATCCTTTCTATGATGATATCTTCTACGATGATGAGGGAATCGACTTTTAAAAAAATAACCCCACCAAGGGTTATTTTTCTTTTTACGATTAATTTTCTTTAATCTTATTTAGTAACTTTTCGTATTCTAATAAATCCAGGTTCGCTGGCCTTGCATCTAAATCAAGCCCAAGTTCTTCAAAAATCTTCACGATTTCTTCACGACTACACCCGGTAAAATGTGGTAACATCCCTTGAAGTTTTTTGCGTGGATTTGCGAAGCACTGCTTCACGAATTTCAAAACTTCTTCTGAGACTAAGGCTTTTTCTCGGGGATAAAATATTACCGAAGCTGAATCAACTTTTGGTGGTGGGGTGAAAAGTTCACGTTCCACGAAAATCCCCCCTTCTACCTCGGCATAATTTTGCACGAATAAAGTCAGAAACGAGTAGCGACCTTTTTCTTCAAGAATTCGATCCGCCACTTCCTTTTGCATCAGAAGTACGATTTTTGTCGGCTTATTTTCTAGTAGTAATAATTTACGAATAATTGGGCTAGTAATGTAATAAGGGATATTTCCGACCACCGAAAAATTTCCAGAAAGTTGGCTAAAATCAAAATCTAGCACATCGGTATTGATCACTTCCAGATTTTTGCCAGGGAAGGAATTTGGTAGATTGTGGGCTAATTTCTCGTCGAATTCAATCGCCACGACTTTTGGAAAACGCCTGAGTAGGGAGCTCGTCAGTGTACCGAGGCCTGGTCCGATTTCCACACAGAAATCTACTTCACTTCTCGCGCTTTCGGCAATTTCTTCCAAAGTGAAACGATCTTTTAGCCAGTTCTGTCCCAGGGATTTTTTGTTCTGCAACATCTTTTTCTCCTAGTACCAGTGATGGCTGCTCCAGAAAGCCCAAGCCTGACTCCATCCACCGTAGCGTCCGGTCACGTAGCCAATCATCCAGCGAATTTGAGTCACTGGGTTAGTCTTCCAGTCGCTGCCAGCTGAAGCCATCTTCGAACCTGGAAGTGCCTGTGGAATACCATAAGCGCCTGATCCGGCATTTGATGCGTCATAACGACAACCTGACTCGCGCATAATTAAAGTCAAAGCTGCGTAGAGGTCATTTTCTGAAACTCCCGCACTTCTGGCGTAGTTTGCACAGGTTTCCCAATCTGGTGGAATGGATTTTTTACTACCCACCTTGGTCACCCTAGCTACTGGTTGCTTAATAATATTCGTCGAGACCAGCTCACGCGAAACTTCCACGTTATTCACCATATTGATTTTATAAACCGATTGTTTACGGCCCACTTCGCCCATGATTTCAAGCTTGGTTTGGCCCGTCGCCATACTTGCGTCATTTTCAGTTTTTTCTTCATAAGGAATTTCTTCTTCCACGGTTACTTCATGGCCACCTGTATGAGTCAGGCGATATTTTGTCGATAGTCCAGCTTCCAAAATATCATGTCCCGCCACCTTAGTTACTACATCACCGTCATAAACACTAAAACCGGCTTCCTTAAACAGCGCTTTTTCATCCGTAGTGGCAGTCATTAAAAATACCGTCTTCTGTCCGTCACTCAATGTAACAGGTTTAGCACGGTAAATATTGATGCGATAATTATCAGAATTGATCCGTTCTGTACGGGCAGGCTCCACCTTATCATAATTTTCTACGGCAATATTTGAGCGCTTCAAAGCCTCTTCGACGGTATTAGCGTTAGTTTTAATCGTCAAGGTTTTATTATCGGCAAAAAATGTCACATAATGCATATCCGAAATTTCTCCAGTATCTGGATCTTTAGTTTCGGCAAAAGCCGAGCGGACTCTCGAAAATCCGAAGATTAGGCCGGATAAAACTAGCAAAAAAGCGCTAAAAAAATATAACGTTCTATAAGTCTTGGCTATTTTGAAAGCACTACTCACCTAATTATTATAGCATATCGTGATTTATTGATAAAGTTTACGCTAATTTATGATAGAATAAACTTAAGAGTTATCACATAAAAAGGATGTTTCATGAATCAAGCGGACAGCAGCGAAGACTTTGCTAATTTAATGGAAGAATTAAATAATTACACCCCCGAAAATAAATCTGAAAATACTAATTCTTCGACTCAAGCTTCTGAGGCTTCTCTTGCTTTCGATTCAAGCAATTTAGACGCCAGTCCTACTGATACTAACCAGCCAGTCACCATAGCTCCATCTGCTGATTTTGCTTCTTCTATGAATCAAACTGCTACCGCTTCTGCTACAACTAAAAACTCAGACGATCTAACCGCGCCTAGCCATGCCTCACTTCCGCCACTGATGAATTTGGATGGTACGGAAAATACAGAGGCTATTAAGTCTGCCGAGGCCACCAAGGATTCTGCTTCTGACAGTGTTGATTTTACTAAAGAGGACCACACCGACGATACTGAAAAGACCAAACATGAAAAATTCCTTGAAGACCAAGAAAAAAATCCGTTGAAAGCCGCCGAGCCAGTGCCAGGTTCCATCGGTAGTGCAGTTTCTTACCATGATTACGAAAAAGAGAAAAACGAAGAAGCCACTAAGGCGCAGAATCCGAAGAAGCTAGCACTTAAGCTTGATTCTAAAATGATCGCCATTATTGCGATTGCGGGTGTTTTTGCCATTTTGGGTATTATTTTCTTAATCAGTGCCCTAGGTAACCAGCCTAAGAAATCTTCTCGCGCCAGTAATAAGAGCACCGTCGTTGCTAATGAAAATCAAATTCTTGAATGTACGTCAAAAGTTTCCGAGGAGAATAGCACTAAATATGGTGCCGCTTCAGGTGAAATTACCAAAATTTTTACCTACAATCAAGGCTCTCTGTCTACTATTGAAATTCGTACGGTCTATGAATTCAGTTCTTCCGAGTCTGCCAAAACCGCTAAAGAGTCCATCGATTCTGAGAATCAACTCACAGAAAATAATGGTCGTACCGAAAAGACTGAAAATCACAAGACGATCACCTCTGGCCTAGATGGCAAAATCGTCTCTCTCTCGGTCACTGTAAAATCGGAAGACCTCGAAGCGTATCAGAAGACTGATGACTTTAAAAATCAAAGTTTTGCTACCGCCGACGCTGATGGTAAGCTTGATCTTTCGATTAATAATGTACTCACTACTCAAAATCTCCAGGGCTTCTCTTGTAGTATTACCGAATAGAAGATTCAAAAGAGGCTTCCTGGCCTCTTTTTTTGAATTGAGAAAATACTTGATTTTTGCTATAATTATTAGGAAATTATGAAAAATATCTATATTACCACTGCTATACCATACGTTAACGGCCTGCCACATATCGGACATGCCGAAGATTATTTACTTGCCGATATTTATAAACGCTACAAGGAACTTCTGGGTAACTCTGTGCGTTTTCAGGCTGGTACTGACGAGCATGGTAATAAAATTGAGAAAAAAGCTAAATCTCTTGGCATCGACACTCAGCAGTATGTTGACGCTAATGCCAAAAAATTCCAAGAATTCATTGCGCGTTTTGATGTAAAATACACAGATTACATTCGTACTTCCGATCCAGAACACATGCAGCGCGTGCAAGAAATTTGGCAAAAACTTTCAAAACATATTTATACCGCCAGCTATGACGGTTGGTATTGTGAGGGCTGTGAAAGTTTTGTCACCGAAAAAGAATACACCGAAAATCAAGGTATCTGTCCAGATCATCAAACGCCATACAATCATCTTTCTGAATCAAATTATTATTTCCGCATCAGTGATTTTAAAGATGAAATTCGCGTCAAAATCGAAAGCGGGGAAATGCAGATTTTACCAGAATTTCGTAAAAATGAAATTTTGAAGCTCCTAGCGGATGCGCCAGATGTTTCGATTTCACGTCCAAAATCACATCTTTCTTGGGGTATTCCAGTGCCAGGCGACGATTCTCAGGTAATGTATGTCTGGATGGACGCTTTGACTAATTACATCACCGTGCTCGGTTACCCAGATCAGGATATTTCCAAGTTTTGGCCAGCCACCGTCAGCATCGTCGGTAAAGACATTTTGCGTTTTCACGCTATTTTGTGGCCTGCTATCTTACTTGGCCTCGGCCTATCTCTCCCGAAGACTCTTCTTTCGCACGGCTTTATCTTGGCTGATGGCCAAAAAATGAGTAAAAGTATTGGTAACGTGGTGGATCCGATTGAGGTACTTGATAAACATGGCGTCGATGCTTTCCGTTATTTCTTCTCTCGCCATATCGATACCTTCCTGGATTCGGATTTCTCGTGGGAAAAATTTGAAAATGCCTATAATAATGAATTAGCTAATGATTACGGTAACCTAGTTCAGCGTCTAGCCACTCTTTGTAAAAAGAATCAGGTCAGCCTCACGGACGCGCCGGTTCTTGAATTCACTCCAGAATATCGTGAATTGATGGATAATTTTAACTTCTCTGGCGCTATTGATTATGCTTGGAGCCAGGTGCAATTAATCAATAAACACATCGAAGACCAGAAACCATGGACTGTGGCTAAGACTGACCCAGAAGCCGCTAAGCAGATTCTAGTTAATCTCGTGAATGAGCTTCTCCTGGTTAACCACCTGCTTAAGCCATTCCTCCCAATCACTGCCACGATTGAACAGATTTTTACGGCCTCCGAAATCACTCCACCAGCTACTCCACTCTTCCCAAAAGAGCGCTAGAAAAATAGCCCGTCACGGGCTATTTTTTGATATATAATATAAAACTAAAAATCCTATCCGAAATTTATTTATAAAAATAAGACCCTCGCGTGGGGGTCTTATTTAATTTGCTCCAGATTATTTGCAGTACTTGTCGTGATGCTTTTCTTCACAGCATTCACATTCGCACTCATCTGAAAGAGCTTTAGCTACATCAGCCACGAAGAAGGCCAAAATACCTGCTACGAGTGGGGTGATAATATGAACCAAAGATTCGAGAGCTACGGTACCCATCAAAGCGTCAAATTTTTCAGCAGAAGTTGGGAAAATTTGGTACATGATAGCAATAGCTGGGTTCAAGATGAAGTTATTGCGAAGCTTAAAGAAGCTGTCGGAAAGAATCAAACAGAAGAGAACTGCGAGAGTTACACCACCAGCGATAATTGCTGCGTAGGTGAAAGCGCTTTTCTTGTGGTTGTATTCTTGAGCACGGTTGAAGAAGAATGCTACGGTGAAGACACCGACGAATTCGATCAACATGTATTTCCAGAAGTCACTGCCGGTTGCTGCAGTCAGAGCTGGAAGTTCAGCGCTGGCACCACTAGCAGTGCGGAGACCACCGATGATTAATAAACCAAGCCATGCACCGACGACCTGAGCTACGATGTAAAGTACACCACGAATTGCAGATACGCGACGAGTTGCCATCATGCCGATTGTGGTGGCTGGGTTAAGATGCGCACCTGAATAGGCAAAAACTGCCAAGGTGATCGCGAGGAAACCGAACAAGATATAAAGTGGTTGTTGGATTCCAAGAGTGAGAAGAAGCATTGAGAGGAACATCGTTCCGATTACTTCACCGATTACCGCACCCCAGATACGTGGAGTTTCGAAAATCGTTAAAATGTTCTCACCTTCAGGATATTTACGAGCAAAGAAACCCTTGAATGGATTTTTACTTTCCTTAATTTTCTTTTCTACTTTGAGGACTTCTTTTGTCATTTTCTTTTCAGCCTTCTCAGTCGCTTTTTTACTATCGTCGACAACTTTTTCGACGACTTCGATAACCTCTTCTTTAATTTCGGTTACCTCTGGTGTATTCACAGTCGTTTTTGGCTTGTGTGCAGACTTTTTAGTCTTTTTTGCCATTTTACCTCCTTAATAATATTAAAAAAATTATATCATAATATGATAAACTATGGTAATGTATATCGAAAGGAAAAGATGGGCGTAATTGTACAAAAAGATCAAGACAAAAATGCAGATCTCACTCAAAGAATTACCGCGGACCTTCGAAATCGTGCCAGGATGCAAGCTAAAATGAGCGATCCTGACTTGGTGGAAGATTCTGATTATGCTAAAGACCTCAAAACTACTAGTAAATTTGGTTGGTTTTGGCCGGTATTAATCATCCTCGCAGTGATTTCTTTAATCTTCATTAAATTCTTCTAAAAATCTGCATTAGTCGCGTCAAATTGGCGCGATTTTTTATTCCCAATTCGTCTTCAACTTCACCTCAAAACAGAGTATAATAGAAGGAGTTATGGAATTGGAACAGCTAAAAGCCGAACTTAAATCTCTCGGCGAAGAATACGCAAAAATGAAGACCTTGGCTCCCGAAGAGCGTAAGGCTTTTGGTCAAGCTTTGAATCAAAAAAAGCAGGCCGTTATCGAACAAATTAAGGCCCTCGAAGCCGCCAAGCAAAATACCGCCGTGAAAGCGATTGATCTTACCGCCCCATTCGACGTCAATCAATCGAAAATTACTTTTCACCGTGGCAGTCGCCATCCTTTGATGATCGAACTTGATCGTGTGATTGATATTTATTCCCGTATGGGTTTCGAAGTCATGGAATCTACCCAGCTCGACGATGAATTTCATATGTTCGAATCTTTGAACTTCCCAGAGGGTCATCCAGCTCGTGATGGTTATGATACTTTCCGCACCAAGGAAGGTTTTATCCCGCCTGCTCATACTTCCACTATGCAATACCGCGCACTTACTTCGCGGTTAGATAATCTTAAAAAAGACGGCCAGATCGCCGTGGTGATTCCAGGTCGCGTCTTCCGTAATGAAGATGTTGATGCTACTCACGAACATACTTTTTATCAATGTGAAGGTGTCTTTGTTTCCAAAACCGCTAATATGTCCGAAATGCTCGGCGTCTTGAAAAACTTCTTTGAAACCTATTATGGTGAAAAATTACGTATTAAAACCCAACCTGGCTTCTTCCCATTCACTGAGCCATCTCTAGAGTTACTTGTCGAAAAACCAGCTTCTCTTGGTGGCAAGGGTGATGGTTGGTTGGAGCTCATGGGTTGCGGTATGATTCATCCGAATGTCTTAAGATCTGCCGGCATCGACCCAGAAGTCTACCATGGTTTCGCCTGGGGTGGTGGTATCGACCGTCTGGTCATTATGAAATATCACCTCAATGATATTCGCTTCTTTGAATCAGCCAAACTTGAATTTTTGGAGGAATTTTAATGCTTATTTCACTTAATAAAATCAAACAATATGTCGGTTCCATCCCAGTTTCCGATGAGGAATTAGTAAAACTAATCGGTTCACGTCTCGTCGAAGTCGAAGGTGTGATGGATATGGCTGAAAAATATCGCGGCGCCTATCTTGCTAAGGTGGTGACTTGTGAAGATATTTCAGGCACCCACTTGCATCTCTGTCAAATCGATGCCGGTCCAGAACTCAATCAGAAATTTTCTACTCTGGATTCTGGTCTTGTGCAAATCGTCTGTGGTGCACCAAATGTGCGTGCTGGCATTATCGCTGTCTGGCTCACTCCAGGTAGTATCGTGCCAGATACTTTTGGTGGTGAAAATTTCGTGCTTGGCGCTCGTAAGTTGCGCGGTTATGAAAGTTTCGGCATGTTAGCCGGACCAGATGAGCTCGGACTTTCTTCTAATCATAAATATATTGCCGAGGTTGACGAATCTCTTGGTCATCCAGGCGCTACCTTGTCCGAGGTTTTTGACTTAAATGATAAAATTCTTGATATCGAAAATAAATCGCTCACTCATCGCCCGGATACTTTTGGTTTAATTGGCTTTGCTCGTGAGGTTTCTGGCATTCTTGGCCAAAAATTCTCTGAACCAGTGAGCTTTAATCAAACCATAGATGGCTTGTCTGACGAAATTTCCATTGAAATTGCCGATGAAAAACTTTGCCCACGCTACTCGGCTTGTTTGGTAGAGGTAAAGGATTTAAATCTCAGTCAGTCTGTCACGCCAGAGTTTTCTGATCTATATAATATGACAGAGGATTCGGTTTTGCTCGCTAAATCTGGTATTAATTCAGTTAATCCCATTGTCGATGCCACGAATCTCACTATGTTAGAGCTAGGTCAGCCGCTTCACGCTTTCGATTATGATAAATTTGTCAAAATTGGCGGTTTAGATCACGCGAAAATCATCGTACGTGCGGCGCGCTCCGGTGAAACTTTAACCTTGCTTGATGGTAAAACTATTGAACTAAATTCCAATGATATTGTGATTGCATCGAACGACATTCCAGTCGCCTTAGCTGGTGCCATGGGTGGGGAATCGACCAAAATCGACGCCTCAACCACTCGAATTTTGCTCGAGTCGGCCACCTTTAGTCTCTATAATTTGCGTAAAACCCAGATGGCTCACGGTATTTTCTCGGAAGCAATCACTCGCTTTACCAAGGGTCAGCCAGCCCTCAACACTATTCCAGCTATCAAAGATTGTCTAACCAAACTCGACGTGAAATCAGGTGCTGAACTCCGTTTTGCTGACTCTCTGAAGCAGGATTTATCTGAAATCCAGGTAGCGGTGAAAGTTTCTGAGATTAATCAACTTCTCGGCTCACACTATGATCAGACTTTAATCATCCAAACTCTTGAAAATGTTGGCTTCAAGGTAGTTTCTGATTCGGAAAATCTTTTGGTCACGGCCCCACTCTGGCGTACCGACATTCATATTAAGGAAGACATCATCGAAGAAGTTGGCCGCTTGCTCGGTTTTGATAATTTGCCACTCAGTCTGCCTTCTCGTCCATTCATTGGCGCTGACAAGAATGTAATGTTCGAACTAAAAACTACTCTGCGAAATCTCCTTTCGCTTGAACTTGGGTTCAATGAAGTTCTGACTTATAGCTTCGTCTCTAAGAAATTACTCGAACGCGTCGGTGAAAATACCGAGGACGCTTACGAAATTACTAATTCCATTTCGCCGGAACTTCAACTTTTCCGCACCTCCATTACTCCAAGCCTACTTGAAAAAATTCGTGAAAACCAAAAAGCTGGTTTTGCTGATTTTTCACTTTACGAAATGAATCAGGTTACTAAAAAATCTCTCGGCTTAAATTCTGATCAAACTCCGAAAATGCAACATCACCTAGCGGTAGTTTCCACTGCGGACTATTATTATTCTAAGCAAATCTTAGAAAATCTCGCCGACAAGCTCGGTCTGAATTTTGAAATCCAAGCCTTCACCGATGGTGAAGATTCGGGTTATTTCGAGCCAAAGCGTGCCGCTAAAATCTTGCTTTCCGGTACGCAGATTGGTTGCCTTGGTGAGTTAAAGAATTCCGTCAAAACCGCTCTGAAGCTCAAAAATGTTTCTAGCCTAGAACTAGATCTTGAGTCCCTCCTTGGCCAAAAATCCTCTGATAAACGTATCAAGGAATTTAGTCGCTTCCCAGCCGTTAATCGTGATCTTACGGTCAAGATTTCAGAAGAAAAACCTTTTGCCTTGGTTGAAAATGCCATTTTCGAAGTTTTGAAGAGCCAACCATCTCTAGTCTTCCACCTCACCGCCACTTCTATCTATCAAGCCGAAGGTGCTGATACGAAAAATCTTAGTTTCCACCTGAATTTTGCCTCGACTGAGAAGACTCTCCTTTCTGAGGAAATCTCTGCTATAATGAACAGTATTAATCAATCATTAGAAAAAATTGGTGGAGAAATTATTTAGGTAAAATATGGACGAAAAAAGTATACGCACTAGCACTAAACAACGCATTATTATCGGTTTTATCGCAGTCTTACTCTTCGTTTCCACAATTATGGTTTATGCCTTGATTGTCTTGAATGGCGAAAAGAGTAAAAAAGGTACGGCTGAGCAAAATGCTGAGCTTAAGGTTCTGGCTAAGGAGCTAGACGAGAAGAAAAAAGATAAAGAAAACGCCGTGAAGGCATTAAATAACAAATATTTCGAGACTCTCAAGTCTGCGCGTAGCAGTATCAAGTCTTACAATGTCTCTCGCGCTCAAAATGATGGCTTGAAATCTATTGATTTGAGTGTCGGTACTGGCGCCACTCTTGAGAAAGAGAGCAAATATCTCGCTTACTATTTCGGTTGGTGTTCTGATGAATCTGTTTTTGATTCTTCCTTCGATGATAACAATAATCCAAAATCTTTGAAGGATCCACTTGATGTTACTGGTTCGGGCAGCTTGATTACGGGTTGGTCAGATGGATTGGTCGGCGCTAAACTTGGCGGTGTCCGTGAATTACATATTCCAAGCACCCTGGCTTATGGCGATACTAAGGAAATTTGTGGTGGCAAGAATTCTCCACTTTACTTCGTAATTCTCCCATTTGAAGACGAAGCCTACACTAAGGCCACCCAAGAATATCAAACGGTTTATCGTAAATACCTGAATCTCCAAAGCGAAATTCGTGGTACCGGCTCACTCTTTTAGTATTGAAGCCAGCTCGCCCCATCAACATAAAGGCCACTCCTGGATTCACTCTTAGAGTAAAAAATAACTTCCCACGCGGAAGTTATTTTAATGATTAATCGAAAGACTATTTTCTTGAAGCTTCTTTAGTCCCTCGTCGGTAATGATTTTTCGAATTTTCTTGCAGGCTTTCTCGTACTTTTCGAAGATACTTCCATTCGCGCGATGGGCGTCTGTTCCCAGAAAATCCACCAGCCCGTGCTTTAGAAAATACCTCATTGTCTTAGCTGGCTTTGGGCCGTATTGTCTAGCTATACTACCGATATTGCATTGTAATTTTACGCCAATTTTACGAAGTTCTAAGGCCTTTTCCGGTTTCTTTTGTAAGAATTCATAACGCTCCGGATGTGCTAAAATTGGTACAATATTTTGACTCTTCATTTCAAAAATCACTTCCCTAAGGTATCCTACTTCGGTCATAAACGGTACCTCGAAAAGCACATAATGTTTTTTCTTTTTATTCTTTGCAGCATCGGTGCTAAGTTTGGTCGCTTCGCCCAGTAATGACGCCTGGTCTTCTTGCATATATTTCACCATTTCTGGATCCACATAAATTTCATTACCCGGGTAAAGTTTGAATTGAATCTCCAACTCATCGAGTTGTTTTTGCAGTTCTTTGCGTAGACGTGACTTGGTTTTATTATCCGCGAGCTGATCACTATTCGGAATGAAGTGGGAGGTCGTAAATCCGCCGGTGAACCCGAGCGCAACCAATTTTTTGGCCATCGCTATACTTTCCTCAAAATCACGACTACCGTCATCGATTCCTGGCAAAATATGCAGATGCGTGTCAATCATGCCACCTCCTGTTTTTTAGATTTATAGATAATATTGATTATAATATCCCGTGCGTTTTTCTAGAGGGATTTGGTTAAGAATTACGCCGGCCACATTAGCATCAATTGCTTGAAGAGATTTTAAGCCATCTTTTACGTGATCGATATTGGTCTTGTTTACACGACAAACAATCATCGTACGATCAGCCTTCTTCGAAATAATTAACGAGTCAGCCAAGTTGTAAACCGGAGCTGAATCGATAATTACGTAATCGTATTTTGACTTTACGGTTGCGATGAATTTTTCCATTTGCTTCGAGTCAATCAACTCTGCTGGATTTGGTGGAGTCACGCCACGGGTGACTACTGAAAGATTTTCAATCTCGGTTTTTTGTACATATTTACGTAAACGGTCGCCAGCGGTTTCGACCAATAGATTCGAAAGGCCAGCTTGATTAGAGAGCTCGAAAATTTCGTGTTGACGACCCAGGCGCATGTCTGCATCGACGAGCAAAACTTTTTTACCGGTATTGGCAAAAGCAATTGCCAGGTTTGCGGAAACAAAACTTTTACCTTCATTTGGTGCGGTACTGGTTAATACGAGGGAATTATTGTTTTTGCCAACTAAGCTAAAATCTAGGCTAGTGCGTACGGTGCGGAAGTCTTCACTGATAATAGATTTTGGATTATTTTTCAAAATCAATTCACTACTTAGATCTTCTTCGGAAATCTCTTCGGAAGCTTCCTCGTCATTTTCAGCATTTTCCATAGAATCACCATCTTTAGCTTCTTTCTTTGCCTTTAGAGCCAAGGCGCGTTGGCGGCGTTTCAGACGTTCTTTTTCGGCGTCAATTATGTGGATTTTACCAATCACTGGCAAATGCAACTGACTTTCGACTTGTTCGCTCGTCTTCACTGAGCGGTCAAAATAAAATACTAAGAAGAGAATTGAAACACTGACGATTAGACCTGCCGCAAAAGCTATAATTTCTTGGCGCACAATCTTAATATTGGCCGGTTCAGTCGGTGTAACGGCTGAATCAAGCACATTAATATTACGATCATTATAAATCTTCGCGATTTCCTTCACGAAATGCTCAGCAATCTTATTCGTCATTTTTGTAGCGAATTCAGCATCGCGATCAGTCGTAGTGATATTAATAATTTCTGTGCCTTTAATCGCCGAAACTTCGATCATTTTTAACATCTCATCGAAAGATTTCTCGATATTAATATCGTTCTTTACCTTATCGAGCACGCGATGTGACTTTACTACCTGAGTATAGGTGTCAATTAAATTTTTATTAGTCGCCACTTCACTTGGCAGATTGGTGTTTGATTTATCTGAACTCACAATCACCGTGGCAGTCGCTTCGTATTTTGGCTTTTGCATAAAAAATACGTAAAAAGAACCTAATCCAAAAATTAGAGCAAAAATTATCAGTAGAATATGGAGTTTAGCCTTGAAATAGGCGAACATTTCTCCGAGGTTAATCTCATCCATGCCTAATTTATATCATATTTAATATAAAAAATAAATATCAAACAATAAAATACCTATATTTGTCAATAGCCATAAGCATCTTCAAAATGCTTGTCAATACCTAAAATTTGCCAAAAATAAAATATTTGATAAAATTAATTCTATTGCACTTTTTAGTCACTCGGTGGCTGGTGGGGGCTAGGTCGTGTGCAAT
>CAUTXD010000005.1:0-15164 GCA_963542535.1 uncultured Candidatus Saccharibacteria bacterium | reverse complement strand
CGGTTTTTAGATTTTGATATTTTTCTGGCAAAAGTTCAAAAAGGGTCGGCGTCTCACCTTGGCGCTTCTTGGAGCAAACATATCCCACGGGCTTATTTAGGATTAGATAAGTAAAACCCTTACGCACTTCAATTTTTTGGCCATCCAAAAAAATCTCATCGCGAGTTTCATCGAATCGACGGCCCAGTACGGCCACCTCTTGATTAATCCTCACGCGACCAGCCGCGATGAGATTATCGGCTTCGCGACGCGAAACGCCAGTTTGTTCGGCTAAAAATTTATTTAATCTATACATTACCTAAAAATGGGTTAGAGTTATTGACTGGTGATTGAACTGGTGTAACTGGCTGAGTTTGGGTAGCTAGTTGTGTCGGAGTGGTCGGCTGAGCTTGCGTAGCTGGTTGTGCAGATACAAAAGGTTGAGCTGACACGGCTGATTGCGCTGATGAGATAGACTGCATCGGAGCTTGTGTCTGTATTGCAGTTTTGGCTGGCGAGGCAGATTGCGCTGGCACTGCGACTGGGGCCTGTGCTGGCGTAGCCGCGAATTGAGTCATCATATTATCTGTGGTTGGAACAGCGGTTGCTGCAGTAGCCAGTGCACCATTTGCGTCATTTAAGACTTCATGAACGGCATTCACTACATCTTCGATACCGACTTGGGATTTCACGAGGAAGCGATCTGCTCCAAGCGATTCGCCACGGGCTTTTTGATCATCGGCCGAAAGTGCGGTCATCATGATCACCTTAATATTGGCAGTTTCAGGCGTCGAACGTAAAATATCGAGCATATCAAAGCCTGAAATTTTTGGCATCATCACGTCGGAAATGATTAAATCAGGGCGTTCTTTTACTGCTAAGGCGAGAGCTGCTTCACCGTCACCCGCGGAGGCAATTTCGTAGCCCTCCGCCGTTAATCTAATTCCGTAAATCTCGCGTAAGCTTTGGTCGTCTTCAACTAATAAAATTTTTGTCATCTTCTCTCCTTACTTATTTAAGATGTTTGGGTTAGTTGGCGTAATTGGTGGGGTAGGCATAGCTGAGTTAATCGTTGGGGCTGAAACCGGGGAAGGATTAATTGGGGTAGCCGGTGTGTTTTGTGCTGGACTTGCCATATCATGTGCTGGACTTGTTGCGCCTTGCGTTGGGGCTACTGGATTTTGCGCCGAAGCAGTCACGGTTTGTGCTGGACTTATTGGGTTTTGTATGAATGGATTAGCCTGTACTACGGGATTGGCTTGTGTGGCCGGTGCAGTTGGTGCATTAGTAGCTGATGGAGCTGGCGCTGGCGCCTGAGTTGGTGCAGACGAAGCTGTTGGTGTCTGTGCTGGCGCAGATGGCATGACTGGCGCCACAGGAGTTGCCGGAACCGCAGGGGTGGACAGTGCGGTTGGTTCTATCGGAGCTGGCGCTGGCGCCTGAGTTGGCGTAGTCGACGCTGTTGGTGCTTGCATAGGTGCTTCAGTTTGCATCGGTGTATTCATTGTTGCCGATACTGGCGCTGCTACTGGGGTCGGAGTGGTTGTCTCGGTCGGGAACTGCATTGATGCCGGGTTTTGATTTTCATTAGCCGGGGTTTGATTTTTATTAGGGGAAGAGTCGTTAGGAGCAGAAGCAACAGAATTTTGTGGTGTCATTGCTTGAGTATTGGCTTCGATTTGTTTGCGGCGTAAATATTCCTCGTAGGTGAGACGAGGGAAGGCTACGTAGAAAGTCGAGCCTTCACCGAAGGTGCTTTCCACCCAAGTCGAACCACTCATCGCTTCCACGCGTTCTTTCACAATATAAAGTCCCAGGCCAGTTCCGCCAATCGTGCGGGTTTCTGAATTATCCGCGCGATAGAATTTTTGGAACACATGTTTGCTGTCTTCTGGGGAAATCCCAATCCCGGTATCCGTCACATTAATCAAAACACGGTCGCCATCGCCGCGCACATTTACCCAAATCCCACCCCCGTTATTGGTGTATTTAATCGCGTTTTCGATCAAGTTGTTAATGATCTCACGCAAAAAATCTACATCGACCGCCGCAAAAACCTCTTGATTAATCACGCGTCCGCCGTTCATATTGGCAGAAGAAGAGGAACCAAAAGTAAAATGAATATCTTTTTCGCTCATCTTCGGAATTTGACCTTCGGCAATCGAGCGGACCGTCGAAGTTACCTCGATCGGCGTGAGGTGGGCTTTGATTCTTTTATCATCGAGCTTGGTCACATCTAATAGATCTCTGAATAATTTGCCAAGATGTTGAGAAGATTTATGTGCCTCTTCCAGATGCTTTTTTGCGCGTTCGTCAATCGTGGCGGTTTTTGGATTTAAAGCCAATCCCAGATATCCCTCGATCGAAGCTACTGGTGTGCGCATTTCGTGAGAAGCTGTCGAAATAAATTCAGTCTGCTCACTCTCGGCCTCAAGTTCAGAGGTAATATCATAAAAAGTTACAATGCGTTCATTTTTGGGTGAATGTGCCGTAATAATTTTGAACGCCACGGGCTTTTTCTGCCCCTGTAGATTCACCAAGAAGTACTCGCGCGTGGTGTAGTTTTGGCCATTATTTACCGCATAGAAAACCAGGTTATTTTGCGCTGGAATCGCCACGCCTTGGCCGTTTTCTAATTTCAAAATATCTTCTAATTTAGCGCCTAAGAAGTTTTGCGCCACTTGTCCGCCCAGTAAACTTACTGCTGCTGGATTAATATATTCGATCACTCCAGTCGGCAACACAATAATGACACCACTATCAATCGTATTTAGTACTAGATTGGCTAAAATTTCTGCACTCTCCGCACCGGCCACCGCGCCGCCAGCACTGTCCGCGCCTGTCTGTGCGCCCGGTCCTTTTTTAATAAAATCAAAGATACTCATTAAGTTTATTTTAGCATAAACTTATTGGTTCGACACAAATATATGTTAAAATCGATGTATGAATAAGGACACTTTTTATATCGAGCCTGAGGATGATATTACTGATATTATCAACCATATCAAAGCTTCCAAACAGAAAATCATTGCACTTGTTCCACCGAAAAAGTTGAACGTTTTGCGTAGTTCTATTAATCTCAAATTAATTGCTCGCACTGCAAAAATGCACGACAAGGCCATCGTGGTGGTGACTACTGATCCGACCCTCATGAAAATGGCGGCGCTTTCTAGTCTGCCTTTTGCGAAGAATTTGAGCTCGCGCCCGACCTTGCCTTCTGAATTTAACGAAGCGGATCTGGAATATCCAGCCAAGGCTAAGAAAGTAAGTCCGAGCGATGAAATCGAAATTAACGAAAAAGCTGCGCCAGCTAGTAGTGTTTCTCGTGTCCGCACTACTAATGAAGACGCTGCTAATCGTGCGAATAACACCTCGAATCTGACGAAAAATTCGACTATGAATCTGGATTCCGAAGAAGTCGCGAAGAATCCTGAAGATGAAGAGGCGGATAATCAGCCGAAAAAGATTCTTACTCTCGATTCGTTGAAAAACCGTATCATTATCGGTGTAGTGGCCGCGGTCCTTCTGATTGGAAGCTTTGTCTGGGCTTTTATCTTGGCACCTGCCGCCAAGATTTCCGTCAAAATTAAGACCATCGCCGAGAATTTCTCCGAAAATGTTTCTTTTGTCACTGATGCCAAGCAAGCCGTCTCGAAAGATGGTAAATTCTTCCTCGAAACCGCGAGTCTCGAGAAGAATTCTGAAGTTGAATTTGAGGCTACAGGCGAGAAAAATGTCGGAGATAAGGCCACGGGTGAATTACGTCTCATCGCTACTTTCGATATGTCGACCACTACTGCTACGGCTTCTAGGCCAGATGTTGCGACTGTTTCTCAAGGTTCCGCCTTTGCCTACCGCAATCTCAATTTCTTAACCGACCAAGAGGTAAAAATTTCTTGGGATGGCTCAATCTCGAATTGTGACGCCGGTCGTCATAATGGCAAGTGTCAGGTGGCTAAAACCGTAAAAGCTACCGCAATCGAAGGTGGTGCGAAATATAATATTGAAGCTGTTAGCTCCGGTTGGCAATCTTCCGTGGCTGGAGTCGAGGGTTATGCTAATTCCGCATTTAAGGGTGGAACTGATAAGATTCAAAAAATTGTCACCGCTTCTGATATCACCAAAGCTAAAGAAAAACTAACCGAAGCCGATGGTGCAAAAGAGGAATTATTCGAAAAGGTACCTTCTGACGATATTAAAATCGAAGATAGCTATAAAAAAGTTACCGCCGACCCTACTTCCAGCCCTGCCGTCGATCAGCCGACCGAGAATGGCAAAGCTAAACTCACGGCCAAAACTACTTATAGTGTAAATTATGTCGATAAGGCGGCAATTGAAGAATATGTTAAGTCTGTAGTCTCTACTCGTCTGGGTGGCGATCAAAAAATTTATGAAACTGGCAATATCTTCATCGAAAAATTCCAAAACAATAATAATTCTGTAACTGCTAAGATTAAGGCTACCTTGAAAACTGGTCCGGAAGTGACCGAGCAATCTGTACTCGAAAAATCTCTCGGCAAAAAAGTTGGCGAAGTGACTACTTTGATTAAATCTATCAATGGTGTCTCTGATGTTGAAGTGAATACTTCCTTCCCGTGGGTTCGCCAAATTCCAAATGACGCTAATAAAGTATCAATTAAGATTATGGTAGAGAACTAATGCGTATTATCGGTTTAGATGTGGGTACTAAGCGTATTGGTATCGCGAAAGCGGACACTTCTGTTCGCATCGCTATTCCGAATGGCTATGTCTTGGTTAATGGTCAAGAAATTCCAGAAATTCTCCGTATCGCCAGACTGAATGATACGAATTTCTTCGTCGTGGGTTTACCTCGTAGTAATGACGGCAATGAAACTGCCCAGTCCGCCTATGCGCGTAAATTTGCCGATACTCTCGCTGCCTCTATGCCGGGCGCTCGCATTTATTTCCAAGATGAATCGCTCACTTCCGTAGTGGCTGAAGAACGTCTGAAAAAACGCAAGAAAAACTTTGAAAAAGGCGAAATCGATGCCGAAGCTGCTAGTATTATTTTGCAGGATTTTATCGAACATTACGCTGCCAGACTTGCTCAGAATGCTACCAGTAAAATCCCTAACCAGTTGTCTAGCCCCACTGCTACGCTTGCGTCTCCTGAAATTCAATCAATTGCCAATCAATCCTCGAAAGCCGACAGTAGCCCATCCAAGACTGATGATCAATTAAAAAACCAATCAAAGCAGATTAAAACCGTAGAAAAACCTATGAAAAAAGCTAAACGTATCTTACTCTCATTCTTTATTTTGCTATTTCTCGCGGGGCTATTTGGTGGTGGGTATTATTGGTATTCCTTACAGCCAGTCTCTTCGGCTAATTGCCGTTTCGACTCCGCAAAGGCTGCCGCTGAATCTAATGAAAAAGAAGCTAATTCTGTCTGTGAATATCAAACCATCGAAATTAGCGCAGGTGAATCTGTTAAGCAAATCGCAAACAATCTCAAGCAGGCTGACCTGATTCGAAATCCCCTAGCTTTTGAGCTTTACGCTCGCATCAATAATCTCCACGCTAAACTAAAAACTGGTAAATACAGTTTTCGTAAAACCATGTCAGCACGAGCCATCGCCAAGCAATTAGTCAATGGTGTGGTTTCTTCTGATGTTTTTAATTTGACGATTCTACCAGGCACAAACTTACTTGGCGATAAAGGTAAATCGCAAACTGGCATCATTCACCAATTCCGTACCATCGGCTATTCGGAAGAGGAAATCAATCAGGCTCTCACCAAGCATTACGATAATCCTATCCTCAAGGGACTCTATGCCAACGAAACCAAACTTTCTGATCTAAAAATCCCAGAGAAGTTGGCCCTCGAGGGATACCTCTATGGAGAAACTTATCAATTTTATAATCATGAAAAACTGGAAAATGTCATCACTACGATTTTGAATCAATTTAATGACGTGGTAGTTTCAAATCAATTAGAAGAAAAATTTAAGGCCAGAGGTTTATCTTTGCGTCGGGGGATTATTCTCGCTTCCATTATCCAAAAAGAAGCTAATACTGAAGATATGCCAGGGGTTTCCATGGTCTTTCAGAATCGTTTGAAGCGGGGAATTGCATTAGGATCTGATGTGACTGCGACCTATGCTGCGGATATTACCGGTATTGATCGTACCACTGCCACCAATGCGGACATCTTGGCGGTTGATAGTTTCTATAATACTCGTAAGTACCCGGGGTTACCTCCAGGACCTATCGCCGTGCCTTCCAAGGCCGCACTTCTTGCGGTAGCTGAACCAGATAGCTCGAAAGCCTCTATGCTTTATTTCTTGACAGGTGACGACGGCCTCATGTATTATAGTAGCACCGACGCTGAGCACAATCAGAAGATTCGCGACCACTGTCAGAAACTCTGTAAGGTGCAAATTTAGGGGCGGCGACCGGCTAATTATGACAAAGAAAAAACGATCACAATTTAGCTTAAATTACTTTATAACCAAGATATTTCCTTATTTCGCTCTATCTGTCCTGATTTTTGTTGTGGCTTTTGTTGGCTCCAAGGATAAACAGCAGTCCGACGATAATTCCAGTCCTAACCTGGAATCCATTTCTAAAAAGGACTATGCCGTCTCTGCTGACCAACTTTCCGAATTCTATATGGTTTCTGAACTAGCAAATACCATGAGTTTAGCCTCCTCTGATGTGCTTAACGTGAACTATAACTCCTTCACCGTACTCCAGCAGTCCGGCCAGGCTTCTGTCGAAAAAATGGAAAAGCCGACTACTTTGAATCTTGCTGCCTGTGCCAAGGTGGGTGTAATTAAACATGTAATAGCAGAGGGGGAAACCCTCGATACTTTGGCGGCCAAATATGCCTCCTGTGGTGTGGATATTAATATGATTCGCTGGTCGAATAAATTTAAGGCCTCCTATGTGCCAAAAGTGGGGGAATCAATCTATATCCCATCACGTGCTGGTATCGTTTATATAGTAAAGTCAGGCGAAACCGTCGCCTCGATTGCCGAAAAATATAAGTCTTCTGCTGATGAAATTATTACTTCTAACAACCTTGAATTAGATCAGACTCTCACCGAAGGCCAGGCTATTTTGCTGCCAAACGGAGAATTACCAGATAAGGAGCGTCCAGATTATGTGGCCCCGGTAGTGCGTCCGACTTCTTCCTATACCGGCAATTCTTCCTATTCGGTCTTATCTTATCGCACTTATTCTACTTCGAGAAACCAGATGCCATGGGGTTGGTGTACCTGGTATGCTTGGGAACGCCGTGCTGCTATGGGGTCAAGCTACATTCTTCCGGGCGGTCTTGGTAATGCTAATACTTGGGGCTATGCTCTTTCTGGTCTCTTTCCAACCAGTCGTGGTACCAACCCACAAGCTGGAGATCTCTTCCAGACTAACAGTGGTTATTACGGTCACGTAGGTGTCGTGGACTCGGTAAATGCCGATGGTACGATTACGATTTCTGACATGAATGGTCGTGCTGGTTGGGGCGTAGTTGGTACTTACACTATTGGACCAAGCGAATATTCCAAGTATCTCTTTATCCACGGACGCTAAAATAATTCCTTCCCCCAATCAGAGAATATTATCTCCTTAAAGTCAAGCTGTAATAGTATAGTATTTATGCTAAAATCAGAGTATGGAGAAAATTTGGCAAAAACTGCGAACCATTTATTATTTTTTGGCTAAAAAACGAGTTGTTTCGCTCGGATTTTTGTGCCTTTTATCGGCTATTATTGCTAATAGTATTTTTACTCATTCTAGTTTTGCAGTCGACCCAACTTTAACTGCTTCTCTCGACAAGGAAAACCTTGATTTTGATTTCTCTGGATCAGATTTGATTAATGAAGTTTCCCTCAGTAAACTATCCAAACTTTCTGTGAAAACCAATGCCCGAGCTGGCTATACCGTCACTCTAAGCGCTTCATCCGATGAGACGGATTTGAAGAATACGAATACTGCACTTTTGACTAAAATTTCTTCTATCGCCCCTACCGATACTAATTTATCCGCAAATACTTGGGGCTACCAAACTGGCACGGGGGCAAATCATAATGCCATACCAAAATTATCTGAACCAAAAACCATTATTCAGACTAATCAAAAATCTGAAAGCCCAACCATACATTCCTTACGTATTGCTGTTAAAGTGGGCGAAAACCTCATGCCAGGGACTTATAAAAATAGCTTGGTTTATTCTGTGATTGCAAATCCTTATGAATTAGCCGCGCATTTGGTTAATGGTCTAGATTTTAATACTATGGTAAAATCCGTATCTTCAGGTGGTACGAACATTAAGCAATTTGCTCGAAGTTCCACTCCTCCAGCGGCTGGCGTAGATGTCCGCGAAGTTAGTAATCCTGACAAAAGTGACTGTGATATAAAAATCTGGTATCAAGCAGACACTTTTACTCTGTATTATTATACCGAAGCTGACAAAATCTATTTTCACGAAGATAGTTCACGTGCTTTTAAAAATCTCAGTGGACTTCAAGTCCTAAATTTAAATGATTTTGACGCCAGTTACACTAAAAATATGACTGAAATGTTTTCTGGCTTAGAAAAAGTCTATAATATTGATACTTCTGGTCTCAATGCAAAAAGCGTGACGAATATGGCTGGGATATTTGGCTATAATGCACGTACTTCTCATATCTCATTTAATGGTTTTAATACTGAAAATGTTACTGATATGTCACGTATGTTTGAAGGTTGTACTGATTTAACCAGTGTTGATTTCTCAAACATCAATACCAAAAATGTCACGACTATGCGCTATATGTTTAGGCGTGCAACTAAACTTAGTGCTCTTGTTTTAGAAAAATTTGACACCTCGAACGTGGTAGATATGTACGGAATGTTTAGTAATATGACCGCACTCCATCACATAGTAGGACTGAATAAATTCAATACGGAAAAAGTTGAAAACATGGACGGTATGTTTTGGAACTGTGTGTCATTAGGAACCTTAGATTTGTCTAGTTTTAGGACTCCGAAACTCAAGATTATGAGATCAATGTTCTATGGTATGAGTGGTCTTATGAACATCAATCTTTCTACGTTTGATACTAGTAATGTAACGAATATGTCCTCCCTCTTTGAAGGTGTCTCTCGTTTAACTGAATTAGACTTAAGTAGTTTCCGTACTGAAAATGTGGAAACTATGGAGAGAATGTTCGCACTAATGCCGGCTATTCAAGTAATTCGCATCACTAACTTTAAGACCCCAAAACTCACTAATGTTACTGAACTATTTTCGAAATTTGACCCAGGGGTATCAAGCGGATCGACGGCTGGAGATCTACTTGAAAGAATCTATTGTAATGAGGATTTTGATGTTTCTAAAATCACCTCGCAAGGAGGGGCAAGGATTTTTGCTGGACGCCGCAAAATCAGAGATTCTGTTGGACCACAGAACTTAATGTTTAAAGATAAAACCTGGCTACGTGTTGGGAAGAGTGGTCAAAGAGGGGCCTTTACGAAGCCATAAGGCTACTTCGCTAGAAAACTATCAAAAACCATTTCGTTTATGCTAAAATAAATATATATGCAAAGCCAAAAATCACGTTCCCATAGATTATTTTTGTGGAAAAATATTTTTATAGTAAGCGCTAGCTTTTTCGCTTCTTTTCTCGGATTAAGTTTTAATTCAAATGAAGTTTCGGCTCTGCTTACGCCAACACTTTCCTCCTCGGTAGATCAAACTGCAGTTTCAGTGAACGGTAATCAGGTAATAAATTCTACAGAAAAGACCACAGAAATTCCTTTAAACCTTACAGTCAATACAGATAATAAGACTGGCTATACAGCAACCTTGAATTCAGAGACCAATGAAACAGCGCTAGTGAATAATGAATCTACCACTGGTGCGAAAATTAATTCCATCTCATCGACTAGCACACTATCTAATTTTTCTAATAATACGTGGGGTGTGAAGGTTGGAAATGCCACTAGCTTTTCGCCAATTCCGAAACTCACATCTCCAATGAATGCCATACAAACAGTCGGAAAAACTAACGGCAATGAAACGAATAGTATCAAAATTGGTATGAAACTAAGCGATAATCTTGAAAGTGGTAGATACACAAATAAATTGGTATTCTCAATACTAACTAATAATTACAACTATATCGCCATCATGACCGAAGGTCCTGATTTTAATACAAAACTAACTATCTTGGGAACCTCGACTAATAAAGTCGAGCATTTTAAAAAGAGCCCTGTTGTACCAGCTGCTTCCATGAATGCAGTAAATATTGAAGATGAAGAGTCTGATTATGAAATTAAACTCTGGCTAGATCCGACCGATAAAACAGCTTATTATTATACTGAACCAGAGAAGGTTTATTTGAATGAGAATGCGCGTCGCATGTTTTATGCCATGTCCAGCCTCACTACCCTTAATCTCTCTAGTTTCGATACCTCTAAGGTGACGAATATGAGCAATATGTTTGCTCACATGCGTCAGCTCACCGCCCTTAATCTTTCCAACTTCAATACCTCCCAGGTGACGGATATGGGTTATATGTTTGAGGACATGTCTAATCTTACCACCCTTAATCTCTCTAGTTTCGATACCTCTAAAGTGACGAATATGGGCGCTATGTTTGAGGGTGTGTCTGGTCTCACTACCCTTAACCTCTCCAACTTCGATACCTCCCGGGTGACGGATATGGGCGTTATGTTTTCTGGTATGTCTAATCTTACCACTCTTGATCTTTCCCACTTCAATACCTCTCAGGTGGCGAATATGGAATATATGTTCGCTGGTATGTCTAATCTTACCACTCTTGATCTTTCCAACTTCGATACTTCCCAGGTGACGAGTGTGGGCTATATGTTTTCTCTTTCATATAATGAAGCACCTATGGATAAACTAGAAAAAATTTATGTAAATAATGATTTTGATACCGCTAATGTTACATACTCTTGGAGGGTGTTTGAAAACCGCAAGCAGCTACGGGGAGGGAATGGCTCATATCTTGCTGATCCATCCACTGCTGATGAATCCTGGCTCCGTATCGACGACCCAGCTCACGGCCGTCCGGGTTACTTCACTAGAAAGCCATAAATAATTTCTTGAACCATTGACCACTAATGAGTGAATACTGCATACTTTTTAAATTAAAAAAAGAATGTCGCATGCCTTTTGTCGGACCGCTCAAGGGCGCTTGCTAAGGCTATTGTCCTCAAAAGGCAAGACGACATTCTTTTTTTAGAAAATCATGGAAAAGGCACGAAGATACTCTTTTTTAACATCAAAATTCCATCCTGTTTATGCTAAAATAATAAATATGATGAGCCAAAAATCACATTCTCTTAAATTATTTTTGTGGAAAAATTTTTTCACACTAACTGCAGCTTTTTTCGCTGCGTTTCTTAGTATAAACTTTTATTCGAACGAAGCTTCAGCCTTATTTGTCCCGACACTTTCGGCTTCCGTGGATCAAAAAAATTTACAGATAAATGGAAATCAAGTGATTAATTCTACAAACAAAACCACAGAGATTCCGTTTAATTTCATCGTTAATACCAATAACCGTACAGGCTATACTGCGACATTAAGTTCTGAAACCGCAAACACTGCACTAATCAATACAACTTCTACCGCTGGTGCGAAAATCAATTCAATTTCTTCCGCTGGGCCACTGGGAGATTTTTCTAACAATACTTGGGGCTATAAGTTTGGCACGTCCACGAATTATACACCGATTCCAGCACTGTCTACTCCAGCACATATCTTGCAGACTTCAGGGAAGACCAACGGTAATGAATCGAACCAGTTAAGTATCGGCATGAAATTAGCTGATAATCTCGAATCAGGGAATTATACAAATAAGTTAATCTTATCTTTTGTTTCAAATCCATATACGCCAATAGCTATTATGACAGAGGGGCCTGATTTTAATACAAAACTAAAATCCTTGGAAACCGCTACAAATAAAATCAAGCATTTTAAGAAGAGCACCGTAGCGCCAGCTGTTTCCATGAATGCAGTAAATATAGAAGATGAAGATTCTGATTATGAAATTAAGCTCTGGCTAGACCCTACTGATAAGACCGCCTATTACTATACTGAACCAGAGAAAGTCTATTTGAATGAAAATAGTGTCCAGATGTTTTTCTTTGACACGTTTGCGTATCCAGACGACAAAATGGTAGGCATTCCAGATATAGATCTCTCTAACTTCGACACCTCCAAGGTGACGAATATGAGTCATATGTTTTATGGCATGCGTAACCTCATTTCACTTAATCTTTCCAACTTCGACACCTCCAAAGTGACGAATATGAGTCATATGTTTCGTGACATGCGTAGTCTCACCACGCTAGATCTCTCCAACTTCAATACCTCCAAGGTAACGAATATGAGGGATATGTTTCGTGACATGCGTAGTCTCACCACCCTTAATCTCTCCAACTTCGATACCTCTAAGGTGACAGATATGGGATTTATGTTTGAGGAAATGCGTAGTCTTATCTCGCTTGATCTCTCTAACTTCGACACCTCCAAGGTGACGGATATGAATGGTATGTTTTATGGCATGAGGAATCTCACCTCACTTAACATTTCTAGCTTCGATACCTCCAAGGTGACGAATATGAGCGGTATGTTTTCTTTTATGTTTAAGCTTACTTCTCTTAATCTTTCTAACTTCGACACCTCCAAGGTGACGAATATGAATAGTATGTTTCATGGCATGTCTAGCCTCACTACCCTTAATCTCTCCAACTTCAACACTTCCCAAGTGCATAATATGGGATACATGTTTTCTACCATGTCTAGCCTCACTTCGCTCAATCTCTCTAACTTCGACACCTCCAAGGTGGAGGATATGAGTTATATGTTTCGTGGCATACTTAACCTCACCTCCCTTGATCTCTCTAGCTTTAATACCTCTAAGGTGACGAATATGGATGGTATGTTTAAGCTTTGGGATGGAGATGACTCCGAAGATAAGTTAGAAAGAATTTATGTAAATAATGATTTTGACACGTCAAAACTTACGAATTTTTTTGATATGTTCAAGAATCGCAAAAAGCTTCGTGGCGGCAATGGTTCTTATCTCGCTGATCCATCTATGGCGGATAAATCCTGGCTCCGCGTGGATCGGCCAGGGGCACAGGGTTACTTTACAAGGAAGCCATAATTTTAGTAGTTTCCTTACACCAAACGAAGAATGTCGAATTAGCTTGTTTTGAGTTTTCCAATAAAGAATGTCGTCTTGCCCTTTATTTGAATGTTATTAAAAGAGAGAATGCCGCTTACCTCTGACGGAGCATAAGCTTGGCCGAACGGCCTTGAGTGTCTCCGGAACGAGGCATGCGGCTTTCTCTCCCCTTTGAGCGGTCCAATAAAAGGCATGCGACATTCTTCCCATTGAGTGCCTCCGGAACGAGGTATGCGACATTCTTTCCCCTTATGCTGTATTTTTACGCCAAAATATATTAAAATATCTCTAATATGTTCTGCGATACGGCAAAAGTGAGTTTGAAAGCTGGTAAAGGTGGCGATGGCGCCGTCTCTTTTCGCCGTGAAATCTATATTAATAAAGGTGGTCCAGATGGTGGTAACGGTGGTAAAGGCGGCTCTATCATCTTCCAGGCTGATAAAGATACGAATACTTTAATCGATTTTCGCTTTAACCCAATTCTCACCGCTCCAGACGGCGGCAATGGTTCCGGTACTCGCAGTAATGGTCGTTCTGGCAAGAACCTCATTGTCGAAGTGCCAGTTGGCACTGTGGTGAAGCGCGATGGTAAAATCATTGCCGACCTCACCGAAGATGGTGTGCAAGCCGTGATTGCTAAAGGTGGTGATGGTGGCTTCGGTAATGCTCACTTTAAGTCCAGCGTGCGTCAAACTCCGGTGATTGCCGAAGTGGGTGAACCGGGTGAGGCTTTTGAGGCTGAAATTGAATTAAAACTTCTGGCTGATGTCGGCCTCGTGGGTCTACCGAACGCGGGAAAATCCACCTTCCTTGCTAGCGTTACTAATGCCAAACCAGAAATTGCCGATTATGCTTTTACTACCCTTACGCCAAATCTCGGTGTGGCCACTATCGACCGCAATGACCTTTTAATTGCCGACATTCCGGGTCTTATCGAAGGTGCCAGTGACGGACGTGGTCTCGGCCATGACTTCTTGCGTCACGTCGACCGCACGGCTGTTTTGCTTCATCTTATCGATGTTTATCAAGATGATGCCGGTCAAGCTTATTCTACGATTCGTAGTGAATTGGAAAAATACTCTGATCTCAAATCTCGTACCGAAATCGTCGCCCTGACCAAATGCGAAGGTCTCGACGATGAAATTATTGAAATGCAGAAACAGGCAATTCTTGAAAAAAATCCCGAAGCTAAAATTTTTGCTATTTCTTCTGTGGCTAAGAAAAACCTCGACGACCTACTTCGCGCTCTGCTCGCCTCCGTCAAAGAGAATCAAAAACAGCAGGAAATTGCCGCCGAGCAAATCGGCTCCACACCGATTGAATTTAAGACTGCCATTATTTCTCACGATATGGAAAGTCTCCCAACTATTTCACTTAGCCATCACGAGCTAAAGAAGGCTTGGCAGGTCACTCAGGATGAAAAAGGTGTCTACCATGTCACTGGCGAAAAGATTGAAAAATTCGCCCGCCGTACTGATCTTTCGAATTACGCTTCGGTCAACCGTTTGCGTGATATTATGAAAAAACTTGGTATTCGTGCTGAGCTCACTACTCGTGGCGTTAAAGCGGATTCGATTATCGAAATTTCCGGTAAACATTTTACTCTTGTCGAAGACTATTAAAATCTCCAGTAAATAGCTAACCCTTGTCGAAGACTACTAAAAATCCTAGTAAATATTTCGCCATCACTGAAGACTACTGAAACCATGAAAAATATCCTCTCGCGAGGATATTTTTGCTGATGCGCGCCCACCCTAGGGCACATTGGTTTGTTTTAATCCGTATTTTTGTTTTTAATGAAATCTCCACACTCCACTAATTGCATAATGGAACCCTGTGAAGCGTATCAGCTTATGTTTATCATATCGGTTACGCTCTCTAATGTCAAGAGAAAAACATAAGAATTTAGCCACCTGGTAGAAATAATATTACACCATGAAAACTGATATTTGTAAATGTGCCGTAATAGTTCAGGACCTTTGCAACAAAATATTGCATAAAAATAAGGTAGCTCTT
>CAUTXD010000004.1:0-15820 GCA_963542535.1 uncultured Candidatus Saccharibacteria bacterium | reverse complement strand
ATTCTAACTCTAAACTTTTGATTTTTTCATCCATATTAGATTAATTATATAATAACTTTCCAGAGATTCCAATGAGAAACCCAAACTTTCAAATCTATTATGCTTATTTGACAATAATATATTGTTATACCGTAATATCTACTATTCATAGGAGAATATTTTCTTTTCCAATAAAAAATCCCTTCCTGGGATTTCAAAAATATCTTGGTGGATCTTACTGGGCTCGAACCAGTGACCTTACGAATGTGAATCGTACGCTCTAGCCAACTGAGCTAAAGATCCATGACTTCTCTATTATAATATATCTTTTCACTTTTCACAAAAAAATAAGGCCATTTGGCCTTATTTTAGACTTAAGCTTCAGCTTTTTCTGCTTTCTTCTCGGCTTCTTTCATCTGCTTAGCAGCTTTGTTGGCGAGAGCCTGTTTCAAAGCTTCTGCCTTCATAGCACGAGCCTTGAAGCGGTCAACGCGACCTTCGGTATCGATAATCTTCTCTTCACCAGTAAAGAATGGGTGAGAAGCCGAAGAAATCTGAACCTTCACGAGTGGATATTCATTTCCATCGGTCCACTTGATAGTCTCTTCGCTCTTAGCGGTAGACTTAGTCAAGAAAGAAAAGTTCGCAGCGTCATCAGCAAAAACCACAAAGCGATAATCTTTTGGATGCAATTCTTGTTTACTCATAATTAGTCATCATTTTATCAGATACTCGCGGTTTTTTCAATAGGGAATTAGCTTTACAGATTCCACCTCTTATGTTAAGATAGAAAAGTAATTAATTTAATGAAACAGCTTCATCCGTTTTCCTGAAGACAAGATGAAGTGAAGGGAAAGGAAAACATGTCCAAGACTATCGACATGAAAGAACTCCTCGAAGCAGGAGCTCATTTTGGTCACAAGACCTCACGTTGGCACCCAAAAATGGCTCAATACATCCATAGCAAGCGCCAAGACACTCACATCATTAATCTTGAAAAGACCGTAGCTGGCCTCGAAGAAGCTCTCGCTCTTACCAAGAAAATCGCCAAAGACGGCAAGAAAATTCTTTTCGTTGGTACCAAGAAACAACTCAAAGCCATCGTTAAAGAAGCTGCCGAATCTGTCGACATGCCATACGTTACCGAACGCTGGGTTGGTGGTACTCTGACTAACGTCGAAACCGTTAACCGCCAAATCAAGAAAGTAAAAGACCTCGAACGCCGCATGAAGACCGGTGAACTCGAAGCTCGCTATTCCAAGCTCGAAGTCCAACGTTTCCAAGAAGAAATCGCTGTGCTTAACACCCGTTACGGTGGTATCAAAGATATGACTGATCAACCAGCCGCCATCATCGTCACCGACGCTTGCGAAGATAAGAACGCCATCAAGGAAGCTAAAACTCTTCACATCCCAGTTATCGCCATCTGCGATACCAATGTCGACCCAACCGATATCAACATCGTCATTCCAGCTAACGACGATTCCACCAAGGCTGAAAAACTCATTCTTGATTACTTTGTCGAAGCTATCAAATCCGCCAAAAACTAATTTTCATCTATTAAGGAGATAAAAATGGCAGAAATTACCATTGAAAACATCAAAAAACTCAAAGAATTATCTGGCGTAGGTCTCACCGACGCTAAAAAAGCTCTTGTCGAAGCCGATGGCGATTTCGACAAAGCCCTCAAGGCTATGCGCGAAAAGGGTCTCACCAAGGCCGAAAAACGTGGTGACCGTGAAACCCGTGAAGGTATCGTCGCTGCTTACATTCACGACGGACGCCTCGGCGCTATCATCGAAGTAAACTGTGAAACTTCTTTCGTCGCTAACACCGATGAATTCAAAGATCTCGCTCACAAACTTGCTATGCAAGTTGCTTCCATGGCTCCGCTCTACGTTTCCGAAGAAGATATTCCAGCCGAAACCATGAAGGCTAAAATGGAAGAATTCGAAGCTAACTTCAAGGGTCCAGAAAATATGAAGGAACAAATCCTTTCTGGCAAAGTCAAAAAAGCTTTCTCCGACAAAGTTTTGATACTCCAACCTTACATCCTCGACGATTCTAAGACTGTCGCAGAATTCATCAAGGAAATGATTGCAAAAACTGGTGAAAACATCACCGTCAAGCAATTCAAGCGCATCGAGCTCGGCGTTACTGAATAAAATATTTGTTCAGCTAAAAATAGAATAGGCGAAGAACCTATTCTATTTTTCTTGTGCTAAAATAGATATATGAATATTTTATTTGGTGCTTTTATCGGCCTTATCGCCCTCACATTACTCGTCGTCATTCACGAATTTGGCCACTTCATTATGGCAAAAAAATCCGGTGTCAAAGTTAACGAATTCGGCATTGGCCTTCCGCCACGTAAACTCGCCTGGCTGCATCTTCCAGCCAAAGAAGTCCAAAAGTTTTATGATCAATTGAAACCCGAATCTAAGGCCAAGGTCAATCAAAAACGTCTCCAAAAACTTCTCGCCATGGGGAAGGACAAGACTAAAAAAGATAAATACGTCTGGTTTCTTATTCCAAACTCTGAATACAAGACCGACCCGCTTTATAAACAAGATTATCTAATTTTCAGTATCAACCTTCTACCACTTGGTGGCTTTTGCACTATGGACGGAGAATCAGACGCCGAAACCAAGCCCCACACCTTTGGTGCCACGAATTATTTGCAAAAAACCGCCATTCTTTTCGGTGGCGTTACCATGAACTGGCTCTACGGTATTTTAATTTTTACTATTCTCGCCATTACTGGCATGCCTCAATTTATGAATAACCAATTCAATATCAATGGAAAAGCGCATTTCACCATGCCGAAAATCTATATTGATAAAATTCTTGAAAATTCTCCAGCCAGTCACAGTACATTAAAAGTTAACACTATTATTCATGATGCCAAAGCCAAGGACGAAAGCGACTGGAAAATATTAACTTCCACTCTTGATGTCCAAGATTTTAATAAATCCCATCTCGGACAGACCGTAATTTATCGCACCTTCGACCCAGCCACTAAAACCACCAGCGAACATGAAGTCACCTTAAATTCAGGTGACAATTCGCCAGCTCTCGGCGTTTCCATGCGCATGGATGGCCAATTCCTCGCGCGCTATTCTGTAATCGATGCGCCTCTCATCGGCCTAGGGACTACCGCCCAAATTACTGGCGAAACTTTCCGTGGTCTCTACGATATGGTGAAGAATCTCTTCTCTGGAGTTGCTAAACAAATTACCGGTAATCAAGAAGCTAAAGAATCTGGCAAGCAAGAACTCGCCAAAGCTGGTGAATCCGTCTCTGGCCCAGTTGGCATTATCGGAGTAATCTTTCCAAGTTTTGTCAGCGCTGGTCTTACCGAACTACTCTTCCTCACCGCCATTATTTCCATCTCTCTAGCCTGTATGAATGTTCTGCCAATCCCAGCCCTCGATGGTGGCCGCTGGACCATGATTACCATCTCTAAGTTAATCAAGAAAAAACTCTCGACCGAGGCGGAAGGGAAAATTATCGCCACCACCTTCCTCTTCCTCTTTGCTATGTTTATTCTCGTCACGATTTTAGACCTAATCCGTATCTTCCATTAATATGACATCAAAATCTTCATTTTCAAGTAAAATTGTCAAATCGCTAAAATCCAGTTCAGACCTCATCTATCTTCCAATCTTAGCAATTGTCACTTTTTATGCCGCGCAATTTATCGTGGGCATACCCATGCTGATCATTCTTGGCTCCGACAACCTAAAAACACCACTCATTGCTACAATTTTTTCCGCCTTAGTCTATACTCTAAGTTTTCTTTTTCTCCTCCTCACTTTTAAGCATCTAAAACCTCTTAGGGCTCCGGTCACCCGCAATGAGCTTGGCCTCAATAATTTAGTCACCTTCTCCGATATCGGACTCGCGTTCGCCGGTCTTTTCGGCTATCTCGCTTTTTCCGCCATTCTTACCGCACTTTTCTCGGTTTTCCCTTGGTTCAATCTTACAGAAAACCAACCGCTACTTTATTCCACCCTAATTTCGCCATCTGGCAAAATTCTAGCGGCTATTGCACTGGTAGTAGTCGGACCAATTCTTGAAGAAGTGATCTACCGCGGGCTAATCTACGGTAAACTTCGAAAAAATCATTCGTTAATCACCTCCATCCTGACCGTTTCCATTCTTTTTGGCTTTCTTCATAGTCAATGGAATGTCGGAGTGGATGTCTTTGCGCTCAGCGTAGTCGCCTGTCTAATGCGAGAGACTACGGGTACGATTTATGCCGGAATTATTTTACATATCCTCAAAAACGCCATTGCTTTTTACATGTTATTTATTGTTTAGCACTAGCCTAGATTAAGTAAATATGATAAAAAAGAGGCCACCCGGCCTCATTTTTTAGTCTATCCAACTTTAAGCAACTTCGAGAATTTCACCCTTATTGCCATTTGGTAGGGTATATTCCTCACCCTCTTTTTTACCAATTAGAGCCTTGCCGATTGGTGAAATATCCGAAATACGACCATTCAATGGATCCGCCTCTACGGCACCCACGATAGAATAAGTATACTCTTTGCCAAGCATCTTGATTTTTACCGTCGAGCCTACCGCGATTTTGCCACCCTTCGCCACCTTGATAATTTCGGCATTTTTCAAGATATCTTGAATCTCCAAAATACGTCCTTCCACTTGGCGTTGTTCCGCACGTGCGTCAGAATATTCTTGATTTTCTTTCAAATCGCCAAAAGAACGGGCGGTAGCCAAACGGTCTGCAATCGCTGGACGCATTTTAATCAGACTTTTCAACTCATTCTCAAGATTTTTCTTACCATCTTGAGTTAAACTTACTATTTTTTTCATAGGGACAAAAAATACAATCTTTCTTTTAATATAATTACTTCATTAAAAAATACACGAAGCCCCAAAAAATGTCAACTTATCTCTGTTATTTCTATTTTTTGTGATACAATTAGAACATTATTATTTATAACAGGAAAGGTGAAGGATGAAGTTAAGTCAATCATTTATCAAGACCTTCCGTGAAGTAGGAAAAGAAGAGACCAGCCGCAACGCTGAACTTCTTATTCGCGCTGGCTATATTTACAAGGAAATGGCCGGCGTTTATGACTTCTTACCACTCGGATTGATCACATTAAACAAAATTCAAGACATCATCCGTGACGAACTCGATGCTATCGGTTGTCAGGAGATGCAAATGACTGCGCTTCAGAACCCCGAATCCTGGGTCAAAACCAATCGCTGGCGCGATGATGTCATCGATGTCTGGTTCAAAACCAAACTTAATGCCGGCGGCGAATTGGGTCTTGCTCCTACTCACGAAGAGCCACTCACTAGTTTAATGACCAAATACATTTCTTCTTACAAGGACCTCCCAGTCTACGTCTACCAATTCCAAACCAAGTTCCGAAACGAGCTTCGTGCCAAATCTGGTATTCTCCGTACTCGCGAATTCCTTATGAAAGATCTTTATAGTTTTTCAACCGATAAGGAATCCCACGAGAAGTTCTACCACGAAGTCGAAGAGGCCTATAAACGCATTTATGCCCGTCTCGGCCTCGGTGATTGCACCTATGAAACCTATGCCTCTGGTGGTGCTTTCTCTAAGTATAGTCACGAATTCCAGACTATCACTCCAGTTGGTGAAGACGTTATTTATTTCAACGATGATAAGTCTATTGTCTTGAACGAAGAAGTCGTAATCGATGAAGTTCTAAATGACCTCAGCGTTAAAAAGGAAGACCTTCATTCTACCGCCGCCGCCGAAGTTGGTAATATCTTTACTCTTAGCTACAAATTCTCTGATCCAATCGGTCTTAAGTACGATGACAAGGATGGCGAAAAGAAAACCGTCTTCATGGGTAGCTATGGTATTGGTGTTTCCCGTGTCATGGGTGTGATTGCTGAAAAGTTTGCCGACGAAAAAGGCCTTGTCTGGCCAGAAAACATCGCACCTTTCAAGTATTACTTGATCGGCCTTGGCGATGAAGCCGCTAAAATCACCAACGAGCTTCACGATGCTCACCGTAAAGAAATCTTGCTTGATGACCGCGATATGCGCATCGGTGAAAAACTTACCGATTCTGAACTTCTCGGTATCCCTTACCGCGTCATAATTTCGGAAAAGACCTTGAAAAATAACCAAGTCGAAATCACCGACCGTAAGACTGGCGAAACCAAGCTTATCGGCCTCGAAGAATTCAAGAATTCACTCTAAAAGTTAAATGCCCCGAATCAGGGGTATTTTTCTCTCTGATGTGATAAAATATAGCTAAGTATATAAGGAAAAATTATGTTTGATAACACCGAATATAAAATTGCATTTCAAGCCGTCGTCGATCGTTTCCAGCAGGAACTCAAAAAGGTTCGCACTGGTCGTGCCCACCCAGACATGCTCTCTAGCATTAAGGTTGAAGCTTATGGTCAATATATGCCACTTAATCAAGTTGCTAATGTCACCATCGCTGATGCCACCATGCTTCTAATTACCCCATTCGATCCATCCACTATTGCTGGAATTTCTAATGCAATTCGTGCCGATCAAACCCTTAATCTTAACCCAGCCGATGATGGTCGCGTCATTCGTGTTCCAGTCCCACCACTGACCGAAGAACGCCGTAAAGAAATCGTCAAAACTACCTCTCAAAAGATTGAAGAAGCTAAGGTTGCTCTCCGTAAAATCCGCGATGACGCCAGAAGAGAGCTCAAGTCTATCGAGGATCTTTCCGAAGATATTAAGAAGCGCAGTGAAAAAGAAATTGACGACCTCACGAAGGATTTCAGTACTAAAATCGACGAACTTTTCAAGGCTAAAGAAGCCGAAATTATGAAAATCTAATTAACAAGAAAAATTATGGCTACACTAAACGATTACCGCAACGAACGACTTAAAAAACTTACTACCTTAAAGGAGATGGGAATCAATCCGTATCCGTCTCATTCCGATCGTAATACCAAAATCTCTGAAATCTTGGATAATTTTGCTGAGCTTGATGGTAAGCAGGTTGTTATTGCCGGTCGCATCGTCGCCATTCGTAGCTTTGGTAAACTTGCCTTCGTTAAAATTCGTGATTACTTTGGTGAAATTCAACTTTTCATGAAACAAGACGAAACCCCAGAAGGTTTTATTGGCACCAGACAACTCAAACTTCTTGATACTGGTGACTTTATCGAAGCCGAAGGTCTCGTCGGCAAATCCCAAACTGGTGAAATCTCCCTTTTTACCAATTACGTCAAACTTCTTACCAAATCCCTTCGCCCAATGCCAGGTCGCGATGGCTTCACCAATAAAGAGGAGCGCTATCGTCGTCGCTATGTCGACATGAACGTAAATCCTGAAGTTCGCGAACGCATGGTACGTCGCAGTAAATTCTGGCAAGCCACCCGCGATTTTATGAACATGCACGGATTTATCGAAGTTAATACTCCCGTTCTCGAACATACCACTGGTGGTGCCGATGCCACGCCTTTTGTCACTCATATGGATGCACTTGGTGAAGATTTTTATCTGCGTATTTCTCAAGAATTACCCTTAAAACGCCTGCTTGGTGCTGGTTTCGAAAAAGTCTACGATATTGGACCTCGTTTCCGTAATGAAGGTGTTGATGATGAACATTTACCAGAGCATATCGCTTTTGAATCTTATGCGGCTTACGAAGATTATCAAGATGGCATGGATTTTTATGAAGAAATGATAAAATATGTCGCCGAAAAAACCTGGGGCACCCTCAAATTCCAAGTTAATGGCTTCGAGATCGATCTTTCGAATAAATGGCCACGCATTAAATATGCCAACCTCATTCGCGAAGAATTTGACATTGATGTTTTCAATCCAGACCGCGCTAAAATCACCGAAATTTTAAAATCTCACGGAGTCGAAGTTACCGCCGCTCAAGCTAATTCACGCCTGATCGATAATCTCTGGAAATTAATTCGCAAAAAATCTGGCGGTCCATTCTGGCTCATTGAAGAACCTCTTTCACTCTCACCGCTTGCCAAAATTTCCCCAGAAAATCCCCTTGTCACCGAACGTTTTCATCCTGTCATTGCTGGCACCGAAATGGGGAACGGCTATTCCGAATTAAACGACCCGCTCGATCAGCTAGCTCGCTTTGAAGAACAACAAGCGATGCGTGATGGTGGCGATAGCGAAGCGCAAATGCTTGACCAAGATTTCGTCGAAATGCTCGAATATGGCATGCCACCGGCCTGTGGTTGGGGTAACTCCGAACGCAATTTCTGGTTACTCGAAGGCGTCTCCGGCCGCGAGGCCGTACCGTTCCCAATCATTAAGCGCCGCGCTAATTCTGAAAACAATTCTGAAAATTCTTCCGAGTCCGACAATCCCTCCAAGTCCGAAAAATCAACTCGTTCCGAAGGTTCAAATCATCCTGAAAATTCCGCTGAATCTTCCGCCACCGCATAATTCAAAATTTATCATAGTTAATTAAAGTTATAAAAGAAAAGAGGTAAAAATGTTGGATATCAATTTCATCCGTAACAATAGAGAACTCGTCGAACATTCCATCAAAGAAAAAATGTATAAGAATGTTAATATTGATGAAATTCTCGCTCTTGACGACCAAAGAAAAGCTCTTCTTCAGCAAGTAGAAGCTCTTCGTAAAGAACGCAATGACAATACCGCCAAAATGAAAAACGGCAAACCAAGTGATGAATTAATCGCTAAGGGTAAGGAAATCAAAGAACAACTTAGCACCCTCGAAGCCGATCTTTCTAATTTCGAAAAAGAATTAAACACTAAACTTAAAGCCGTCCCTAATGTGATTTTTGACGACGTGCCACTCGGTGACGAATCAGCCAGTGTGGAAGTCAAAAAATGGGGTGAATGTAAGACCACCGGTGTAGATCATCTCGATTACGCCATCTCTCGCGACTGGGTAGATTTCGAACGTGGAGCCAAGGTTGCTGGTGCAAAATTCTACTACGTCAAAGGTGGTCTAGCCCTGCTCGAAAATGCCCTCATTCAATTCGGCATCAAGAAAATCGTTGAACACAATTTCACCCTCATGGATGTGCCTGATTTAGTCAATTCTCGCGTGCTGGAAGGTACCGGTTTTGCCCCTCGTAGCTCTGAACAAAGTGATGAATATTACATCGAAGGGGAAGACCTCGCCCTCATCGCGACCGCCGAAATGTCTATCACTGGTTATCATATGGACGAAATTATCGACGAAGACAAACTTCCACTTTTCTATGCTGGTTTTTCAGCCTGTTTCCGCAAGGAAGCTGGCGCCTACGGCAAGCACACCCGCGGCCTCTTCCGTGTTCATCAATTTAACAAACTCGAAATGTATGCCTTCTGTACCCCAGAGCAAAGTAAGGAAATTCACGAAAAACTTCGTGGCATTGAAGAAGAAATCTGGCAAGAAATTGGCATCCCATACCATGTTATCAACATCGCTGCCGGCGATCTCGGTGCACCAGCTGCCAAAAAATACGACATTGAGTACTGGTCTCCAGTTGATCAAAAATATCGTGAGATTACCAGCTGTTCGAACTGCACCGACTTCCAAGCTCGCGGACTTAATATTCGCGTCCGCCGTAAAGACGGCACCGTCGAAGTACTCCACACCCTTAATGGCACTGCCATCTCCCTTGCCCGCACCTTGGTAGCCGTAATCGAGAACTACGCCGAAGAGGGCGGTAAGCTCCGTGTCCCAACTGTCTTACAGCCATACCTCGGTACCGACATGTTATAATAACCATAAGGAGAAATTATGATCGAAAAAATTGAAATTAGTGGTAGCAATTACAAAATTGAAGATAGTTTTCATAAATATGCCGTCAAGCGTATCGGCAAGCTCGACAAATATTTGCCACACGGTAGCAAAAAAGATGTGGTTGCCAAAATCGTAGTCACCGAAGTCGGTCGCACTCACGGTAATAAATATGAAATTTCCGCCGCCATGGAAATCCCAGGTGGTAAAGTTATCGCCGCTAAGGACGAGTGTTCCAATATTTTCGCCGGCATCGACATTATCGAGGCTAAGCTAATGGGTCAAATTCGTCGTTACAAAATCGAGAGCACTCCACATCTTCGTCGTGGGGTCTTCTCCCGCTTTTTCGGCAAAAAATCTAATTCCTAATTTTAGCCTGAAAATTACTAGCTATTATTCCCCTACACTACCACCTCAAACTCAGCTCCGCGCCCCTCGCCGCTTCGAAGCACAATTTTATACCCCTGTCGCTCCGCCAAATTTTTCGCAATCGCCAAACCCAGGCCGTGGCTCGTCTTGTCTTCCGTCCTCGTTCTCGCCGCGTCCACTTGGTAAAATCTCTCAAAAATCCGCTTCTGGTCTTCCTTCTTCACTCCCACCCCATTGTCCTTTACGCTAAACACCACATTCTTTCCACGTCTCCCCGCGCGCAGATACACTATCGAATCCCCAGAGTATTTCATCGCATTGTCCGCAAAAATCGTCAACACCTGTTCCAGGGTTTTCTTCGCCACCACCGCCGATTTATTCTTCCCAACATTTATCTCCAGCTCAATCTTCACTCCGCGCTCCTTCGCCACTGGTGATAATTTCTCACGCAACTCTGTCATAAAATCAGCAATAATAATCGTCTCCTCGCTTTCTCGATCGCCATTTTCTCTTGCCACATCCAGCATCGAAGCCGTCAACTCCTTCATCCTTAAAATTTCTTCGACATTTTTTGCAATTACTTCG
Source organism: uncultured Candidatus Saccharibacteria bacterium (assembly GCA_963542535.1). Lineage (GTDB taxonomy): Bacteria > Patescibacteriota > Saccharimonadia > Saccharimonadales > Saccharimonadaceae > Nanosyncoccus. The sequence goes on along the minus strand of CAUTXD010000004.1, from coordinate 5,153 downwards.
CGCGCCTTCTCTTCTGATAAACTTTTCTTGCGTAATGCCACCTCATTTCTGATCAGCATCGCCGTCAGTGGCGTCTTTAACTCATGGCTCGCATCAAAAATAAATTGCGTCTGTTTCATCATTGCCCGCTCAATTGGCGCCAGTGTCAGTCTTGCCAAATTGCGACTCACAAAAATCCCAATCAAGAAAATTCCAAGATTAAATCCAACCAGGGAATAAATAATCGTCGTGCGTGTCGAATTATCACGCCTTTCCAACCTCTTCCTAAAAGTATCTTCAAACGAATGCTCTTCAAACTCTGGCTCTGCCACCACTGTGCTTGAGTTTTCATCCTCGCTTGGCACCAGGGGTCGGTTCAAACTTGCCGTAGATAATAAATAAATAATTCCAGTAAAAATCAATGACAATGTCATAATTACGGCTAAGTAGCTCAGTGCTAAACGGTTTACTTCGGATTTTCTCATTATTTCGATTTCTCGCTCTCAATTTTACGATCAAATCCAGATATTTTCGAATTCTCACCCACAATTTTATAGCCAAATCCAGGCACGGTCTGAATCAATTTTTGCTTATAAGGCCTATCAATCTTCTTTCGCAAAAACATAATAAATAATTCTACATTGTTCGGCAGTACGTCCGCATCAAAATCCCAGACGTTCGAAATGATTTTCTCTTTTGATAAAACCTTGCCCTCATTTCGCATCAAGTATTCCAGTACGGCATACTCTTTGGTTGTTAATCTGATTTCATCTCCCGCCCGTGAGACGCTTTTTGAGCTTGGATCAAGTACAAGATCCGCCACCCGTAAAACTTCTTCCAGTTTCTGGGTCGGTCTCCTCAAGATTGCCCTCATATGCGCCAACAGTACATCAAAGTTAAACGGTTTCGCTAGGTAATCATCTGCTCCATAATCGAGTCCCCGCACCACATCCTGTGATTGTCCTCTTGCTGTCAGCATTATAATCGGGGTGGTATTCTTTTCTGCCCGCAATTTTTGGCAAACTTCAAATCCATTCATTGAAGGCAACATCACGTCAAGAATAATCAAATCATACTCTTCCGCCATCGCTGTAAGATAGCCGTCCTCGCCATCAAAGCAGCTATCTACTGCGTACGATTCATCCTCCAGCCCCTCCTTCAACGCCTCGTTTATCTCTTTGTCGTCTTCAATAATTAAAATCTTCATAAATATAATTTTAGTTTAATAAGCGAAAGTTACAGCTTCAGGCCACATTGCATTCACCAGTTTCTTGCCTTGGCTAGTTACGCTTACTAGAATTTTACCATAGGTCTGCTGAATTACCGTGAGAAGACCCTTGGATTTTAGTTCGGATAACACATTCATTGTTACCTTTTTTGGCATTCCGGCCTGATCCACGATATTATCTACGTCATCCACTCCATCCTCAAAAACTTGCTGCAAAATAAGAGCCTCATTCACTGACAAATCCATCTGTTTATTTTTCTTGGATTTATTAGTTTTTTGGCTCTTATTTTTCATTGCTTTCTCCTTATTTAAAGTTTTTTTAATTATAATTTCATCTTCTTCGTATTGGTTAACATCATAATTTTTCATTTTATTCCTTTCGTTTATGATGGTTATAGTTTACTAAGAAGCTCTTTAAAACCGCTTTAAATTTTGGAGATTTTTCTTAATTCTCTCTCCCTGTATAACAGGGGGTGGGGAAGTAACTTATATTTTTAAAGTACTCATGTTTCTTATTACCTAGTGTTGCTAGTGTTGTTTTGAGGGCCACCTTGTCCACCAACTCCTCGTGTCTGGCTACCGTTTTGACTACTCATCCCGCCCGGTCCCCCTTGTTGACCATCGCCTTGTTCGTTGCTATTTGGAACGCCCTGTGTTCCGCTTGTGTTTGCTCCGCCCGGTTCCCCTTGTGTGTTTCCATTGGTGGTATTACTAGTTCCGTCTTGGCTTTGACTATTCATCATTCCAGGTCCGCCCTGTTGATTATTACCTTGTCCGCCCGGTCCCCCCATTTGACTACTCATCCCGCCAGGACCGCCCCGTCCACCAGGTCCACCCATTCCACCACTCATACTATTATTACCTGCAACCTGTGTTCCCACAAAGAAGCATAGTGCCGCAATCGTCACACCACCTGCCGCAATTCCGGCAATGGTTCCGACCTTCGTCTCTTTTTTATTTTTCACTGAAATCTCGTTCATTTTTGTCCTTTCATAAAAATTATTTTTTCCCACATTTTCCCCAGAATTTTCCCCCGCATTAATCTGGGTCGCTTCATCAGCCCAGAAATCGTCACTTTTCATTTTCTTAATCTTCCTTTCTATGCACTTAATTGATATACCGTATACTGACTCCCCCCGTAGCTCACTACTGTCGCATTCTGCTTAATCCAACTCACAATCTCACTACTACCGCCCGGTCCGCCACCCATTCCGTGACTACTAGCTACGTAGTATTTAATTTTTCCGCTCGCCACGTATTCCTTAAACTGTGCCAAGGTTAGTACTGGGTCGCTACCATTAAAGCCCCCCAGTGCCGCTACTGGCTTTCCGGTCGAAATCTGAATTGCTGCCGATTCGTTTGCGCTATTCACTGCCGCAATCCAGGTACTTTCCGAACTGTTTGCCAGCAAGAAGGTCACTAATGCACTTTCGGCCTCGGCATTCTCATTATTACTCCCCACTAAAGCCGTACTGCTTGGCCCCGCCGTTGGGATACTACCTACATGGGTCTGCGTCACAGTAGCAATCGTATAATAAACTGGAGTGGCTAGGACACTAATTATCGATAAGACACTACCAACTTTTAAGAGAATCACTTGGCGCATCTTTTCATCCTGTTCACCGCCCTGATGCGTTTTTGGCAGACTCTTCGCCAGTACAAGGATCAGGGAACTGATCACTCCCAAACTCAGAATCACCCACATCATTCCAGTTAGGCCACCCATACTTAAATTTATCGCTGCCGTTAAGGTGGTTACTCCAACCGTCACTGGAAGTAGCCAAATATTTTGGTCTGTTTTATAGAGTCGGATAATCAGTGGTAAACTAATTCCCACCAGTGCTGCGATTGCCGGTGCTAGTACCACTACATAATATGGATGAATTGTTCCGGAGGTCATACTAAAAATAAACATATGCGTAATCAGCCAAATCGTCCAAAAGGCGGTAATTCCAAATTGAATATTACTGCGCTCTTTGTTTCTTAATTTGATCGCGACTGCAACCATTCCAATCAGGGCTGCCGGTATAAACCACGCAATGTTTGGACCAAACTCCCCATTGAACATTCGGAAAATCCCCGTCGTTCCTCCAAACCCAGTGCGTCCGCCACCACCCCCGCCATTGCCAGGACTATTACCCAGAAGTCGGCCAAAACCGTTATAGCCAAAGATTAAACTCCAAATATTATTATCATTCGTACTCCCAACCCACGGCCTCATTTCTGCTGGCGTTAAATAGACTAATATCGACCAGCTGAGGGCAGCTAGTGTCATTACAACTGTAAATATCCCAAGATGTAAAATTCGTCTATTCAATTTTGGTTTTGCAAAACATAAGTAAACTACATAGATTGCAGGTAGAACCATTAACCCCTGCAGCATTTTTGTATTAAATGCCAGGCCCGAAAAAATCGCCGATAAAATTAAGTTTCTAATCGGGTGCGATTCTAGTGCCTTAATGAAGCAATACCCACTCGCCGTCAAAAAACACATCAGGATCGCGTCGGGGTTATTAAAGCCGGACATTAATGCCACCACTGGCGTCACCGCCAGTACGACTCCTGCAATGAAACCTGACTTAAAACCGAAATAACGTCTTGTGATTCGATAAACCAGGTAGACTGTAATAACTCCCGCCAGCACATTAGGTAGCAACATGGAGAAGCTCGAGAATCCAAAGATTTTTGCAGAAAGCCCCATGATCATCGTTGCAAGTGGTGGTTTATCAACTGAAACGAAGTTTGCCGCATCTAGGGAACCAAACAACCAGGCCGTAAAGTTACTTGAGGCTGCCTGCACCGCTGCTGCGTAATAGCTATTTGCCATGCCGTTTTGCATCGCTCCATAAAGATAAGTTGCGGCTGTGAGGATTAATAAAATTCCTATCGCCAACTTTTGCTTGCCGGTCGCTTGGATTTTAGTCCGCATCGCCTTGTCTTCATCGTGCTCCAATCTCTCCCGTCTCGCCTCTTTGATTTTCTCATCGTTTTTCAGGTTTAATCCGCCATGCTTTAACTCTCGTTTCACTCGCATTAGACCCTGAAGATCCTCCGTCACTGTCTTCACAATCTTTACTCGGCTATCCGTATCCTCCACCCAGGTTACTGGCTGTTCATGAATTTTAATTCCTGATTTTTCTGCCTTAATCAAAAGCTCGGTGTCGAAGAACCATTGCGTGTCGGTAACCTTCGGCAATAAATTTTCCGAAACATCTTTTCGGATTGCCTTAAACCCACACTGTGCATCTGAGAACTTGGTCCCCATATAGGTCTTAATTATTTTATTGTAGCTTTTTGAAATAAAATCTCGCTTAAAGCCACGCGTTGTTCTTGAGTTTTTGCTAAGTCTTGAGCCGATTGCCACGCCCGCCTCACCTTTAATCAATGGTTGAATCATCGGCATAAAATCTTCAAGACTGGTCGACAGATCAACGTCCATGTAGGATAAAATATCCGCATCGCTCTCCATCCAAACCTGTTTAAGTGCTCGCCCACGACCTTTCTCTGTTAAGCGTACAACGCGGATTGCTGCATAATTTTCGGATAACTCATTCGCAATCGCTTGCGTCTTATCTGTGCTGCCATTATCAGCAATCGTAATCCGAAAATGTAGTCCATTCTGTTTTTGCAGGAAGTCGTGTAGTTTCTCAATATTCGCTTTTAATGTTTTTTCTTCGTTTAGAACTGGCACCACGACTTCCACTAAGGGTTTTTCAATCGCCGGAAAATATCGTTTATGATATATTTCGACCATCTCTGGCTCCCCTCGACAATGGGTTTTTAATCGCATTGACGAATTTATTCTCAGTGCTGTTGTTTGGCTTGTATTGCATAAATCATTCTTCATGTTCATTAGTCTACCCACTTCTTCTTTAAAATCGCTTTAAAACCAAAAATACATGTTCTCTTAAAAACATGTATTTTTTATGATAAAATATCCCTATAA
>CAUTXD010000003.1:0-19114 GCA_963542535.1 uncultured Candidatus Saccharibacteria bacterium | reverse complement strand
TGCTCCCTAGAGCCCTTACCGATACTATTGACGCCCTTGGCAAATTACCTGGCGTTGGAAACAAAACCGCCGAACGCTATGCGACCTATCTTTTTCGTAGTGATCGTAAAATTTCTGAACAGCTCATTAACGCTTTGAGCAATTTACACGAACAGGTCAAAACCTGTCCAATTACTTTTGCTTTAATCAACGCCGACGAAGAGACTTCGCCACTTTATGACTCACCAGAACGTGATAAGGCCACTATTCTTGTCGTCGAAGAACCACTAGATATCTACCCCTTTGAACAAACCAAAGAATATCGTGGCACCTATCACGTCCTTGGTGGTGCTATTTCACCGATTGACGGTATTACTCCAGAAGTTCTGCATATCAAAGAATTGATTTCTCGCGTCGAAAATGACGCAGTTAAAGAAATTATTATCGCCACTAATCCGAGCGTAGAAGGGGAGGGTACGGCTCTGCTTTTACAAAAAATGCTTTCGGAAAAATATCCTGAACTTACCATCACGCGTCTAGCCCGCGGTCTTCCACTCGGCGTCGATTTATCTTTTGCCGATCAAATTACCCTAAGTGCTGCTCTAAATAATCGCACTAATCTCTAATTTATTTAAACCCCACATTAAATGTCTGCGCCAATCTCTAATTTTCATTATATTCATTTTTCCTCTCTGTTTTTGTGTTATAATTTATCTATTAGCATAAGAGGATTTCATGGATATTACCACACTTATTTTACTCATCGTTTCGGTCGTTAATTTAATTATTTTATTTATCGTTTTTTCGAAAACTAATCAGAAAAATACTGATTTACCAGAACTCAAAAATCGTATCGCCACTTTGCAGGATCAAACTACGCAAACTTTTGCCAATATGAACGAGCGTATGATTCGTATCGAAACCAATGTCGATCGCGTCACTAAGGACATCGGCACCAATTTCCGCGAAAATCGCAAAGAAATCTCCGATAATTTTGGCCTCGTCCAGAAGACCCTCGATACTCGTGTCCGCGAACTTCAAGATCATAACACCAAGAAACTCGAGGAAATGCGCCAAACTGTCGACGAAAAACTTCAGGCTTCCGTCGAGAAACGCTTTAATGAGAGCTTCAAAACTATTTCCACCCAACTTACCCAGGTCTATCAAGGTCTTGGCGAAATGAAGACTCTCGCTAATGGCGTCGGTGATCTAAAAAAGGTCATGGAAGGCGTCAAGACCCGCGGAATTTATGGTGAAGTTCAACTTGGAAACATCATCAGTGACACCCTAAGTTCAGACCAATATTGTGAAAATATTGCTACTAAAAAAGGCTCCAGTGATCGTGTCGAGTTCGCCGTCAAAATGCCTGGCAAAGATGAATCTACTCAGGTCTTTCTACCGATCGACAGTAAATTCCCCGTGGAAAATTATCAGCGTCTAATCGCCGCCTATGAACAGGGAGATAAAACGGAAATTCAAAAATTCCAAAAAGCCCTTGCTATCGATGTTAAAGAGCAGGCCAAGAAAATTTCCACCAAATATATCGACCCACCACATACTACAGAATTCGCTATGATGTTCTTGCCAACCGAATCACTTTACGCTGAAATCCTCCGCATTCCTGGCCTCGACGATGAAATCCGCCAAAAATTCCACATCACCATCGCTTCACCAAGTACTTTGCCAGTTATTCTTTCTGGTCTCCTCATGGGCTTCCGCACCCTTGCCATTGAAAAACGCAGTAGTGAAGTTTGGCAAATTCTGGGCGCCGTTAAAAGTCAATTTGGTAAATTCGGTGACCTCCTCGAAGCTACCAAAAAGAAACTTCAGGAATCCGCCAATAAAATCGATGCCGCTGCCACCACTTCTCGCGTCATCGAGCGTAAACTAAAAAACGTCGAATCCTTACCAAGTAGCGAAAGCCTTAAATTGCTCGACGGGCTCGACGACCAAAACTTCGATACCGAAGAAAATTAATTAACCTAAAAAATATAGTGCCCATCGCACTATATTTTTATTGCATCGTATTTTTACTGCACTGTATTTTTGTTTTGCATTCTTATTCTGCCAAAATCAAGTTTGCGCGTTCAATCATTTCGCTCGTTTCGTCAGTGCGCACCACATAAATTGGCTTCGACTCTTCACTAGAAATAAGCGTATGTCGTTCTGGCATTTCACCAGTATTCTTTTCCGCATCGAGTTCAAGGCCAAGATATTTCATCTTCTGAATCACCTGTCTACGCACGTCGTCTGAACGTTCGCCAATGGTTGCCGTAAAGACCAGGGCATCGACGCCGCCCATCGAAGCAATCATCTGACTGATACAAGCCTGTAAACGATAGATATAGAGGGAATAAGCGAATGAGCCCATCTTATCACCCTCATCACGTAGTTGAATTATAGTACGAAGATCATCCGATACTCCAGATACACCAAGTAAGCCACACTGCTTATTTAGGTAGCGCTCGAGTTCGACATCGTCTTCAATTTTCAACGCGCGCTTCATTGCCAGTGCCGCAGCCACATCCATTGATCCAGCACGCGTCGCCATCATTACACCCTCAAGCGGCGTGTAGCCCATAGTTGTGTCATGTGATTTACCCTTATAAACCGCCGTAATCGAAGCCCCCGAACCAATATGACAAACCACTAATCTCTCCGGTAAGATTTCGTTTTGCTTCATATAACGTACCACTGAGCCCACCGACAAACCATGAAATCCCCACTTTTTAATATCAAACTTTTCCGCCAGCTTCTGATCAATACAGTAAGCCTTAGCCAGTTCTGGTCTTGAATTATGGAAGTTCGAATCTGAAATTTCAATCACCGGTACTGAATCAAAGCACTTCTTTAACTCAATGATTTCGTCCATCACCACTGGAACATGCAGTGGGGCGCGAGTTCTCGCAATTTCTAGTTCCTTAAAACATTCCTTATCTACGATATGATCATTAGCAAAATAGGCACCTGGAGCCGCCACGCGAGCCAAAATCGCACTTAATTTCGAAACGCCTCCTAAAAATTCTTCTTCAATTAAGATTTTTTCCAGATTTCCCGCCACTTCTGAGAGCGCCTTAAAATCCGTCACTACTTTCTTCTTCTGATTACCAGTTTTTAAAGTATAGACAATTTTCTTACCTTCAAATTCAAAGTGTAAAGAACAAAGTTCTTTCATGCCTTTATAGAGCGCGTATTTACGTGAACTACTGCCCGGATTGGTAATTAAAATCAGTCTTTCCGATTCCATATTCTTTTATCTTCTCCTTTCTCTTAGTCTATCATAAAACCAAAGAGAAAACTGTAAGTCTCGCCCCTTTTATCTATCATAAAACCAAAGATAAAACTCTAAGTCTCACCTCCCTTCTTTAATCACATATGATTAAAATTAATATAAAAAATACAACTCTTCTCCATTTAATCCCATTCATAAAAAATCATAAAAAATAGCTGGCACTCTTGCATTTTGAGTGCTAAATATATATAATATTGCTATGTCAAAACGTGATTATTATGAAGTTTTGGGCGTTAGTAAAAACGCTTCTGATGATGAAATTAAAAAAGCTTATCGTAAGCTCGCTCTCAAGTACCATCCAGATCGCAACCCTGGTGATAAGGAAGCAGAGGCTAAATTTAAAGAAGCTTCCGAGGCCAACGAAGTGCTCTCTGATAAACAAAAACGCGCACGCTATGATCAATTTGGTCACGCCGGCGTGGGGAATGGTAGTACAGGCGGGCCTGGCGGCAATCCTTTCGGTGGCTATTCTTATAGTAGTCAAGGATTCAATTTTGATTTTGGTGGAGCCGAGGGTTTTGATGATATCTTAAGTAATCTTTTTGGTTTCGGCGGTGGACGCGCGCGCAGGAATCGTGGCTCTGATTATCGCACTACCCTGGTGATTGATTTTAAAGACGCTATTTTTGGCACTACCAAAAAAATTTCCGTCGAAGGCAATGAAATTACTTTGAAAGTTCCTGCCGGTATCGACGACGGCCAAGCCATCCGTCTCCGCGGACGTGGCGGACCTGCTCCCGAAAAAGGTGGCGAGAACGGCGACCTCTTGGTGCAAATTCGTGTCAAACCACATAAAACAATTAGTCGCGAAGGCTACATTCTGCTCTCTGAGCAGCACATCTCTATGGTCGACGCGGCTCTCGGCACCGAAGTAGAAGTCGAAACTATCGACGGTAAAGTTACCATGAAAATCCCCGCCGGCACTCAATCTGGCACGCCATTTAAACTATCGAAGCACGGGGTTCCAATGAATAACGGTGAACGTGGCCCACACATTATTAATATCATAGTTGACACCCCAACTGGTTTATCTAAGAAGCAAAAAGAATTACTAGAAGAATTCAAGACTGCCAAAAAACGCGGCTTCTGGGACTAATCCTAAGACTACTCCACAACTCCTAAGCGATATTGCTCATCTTTTTTGCCTAAATTAAATACAAGTATATTTACTTTTTGGCTCATCTTTTTACTTAAATTAAGCACGAGTGCATTCACTTTAATGTTATAATTATTTACAGATGAAAGAAATCAAAAACCTTAAGCTTAAAGAGTCCAAAATCACTCAACTTTTTCTAATTCTTGTAGCTTTTCTTTTAGTTTTTATTCTTTTCAACTCTGTCCACGTCTCGGCTGACGCACCTAAGGCTAAACTTACCGACGACCAGCGCGGCGAAATCTCTATGAATTGTAGCTCAATAAAATCTAGCCTCAAAAAACTCCAGGTTAGTGACGCCAAAATCCGCTCTTTGCTCGGCGCTAGTTATCAAACCATGCTCAACTCATATATTACGCCTTTCAATCTTCGTCTTGTAAAAAATAACCAAAACCTCGGTGGTCTTTCTGACCTACAGAGTAATTTTGTTTTACAAAAAAATGATTTTAATTCACTCTATATTACCTATAGCCAACAATTCGAAAATCTCCTCTCTATTGACTGTCAAAAAAATCCCGATGATTTCTATAATCAATTAATTACTACCAGAGAGTCTCGTAAAGAGCTCAATCAAAAGGTCGAAGACCTCACCAAAACCGCAGAAAAATACCTCACCGAGATTAAAAAAATCGAAATTGATGGTGAAAATATACGCTTCATTCCCGAAAAAGCCGATGCTACCAAAGCATCAAGCATTACTAATCCAGCTAACCAAATAGGGGAAAGATAAATGTCAAAAATATCTTCTGGCGGTCATAACCTCATGCGCCTAGGCCTATTAGCCACCATAATTACTCTCTTCACTACTAGCGTATCTTTAATTATTTATCATAATAGCGGCGATATTTATCTTGATCGCTCCCGCCCGGGCTTTTTGCCTGAAAAACACGAAGTTAAACATGACGACCAACCCGAAAAATCCTATTCTTTTTCAGAATCTGGCAATCTTGATATTAAATCCCTCGAAGAATTCCGCGAAAATTTTAGGAAAACACTCGAGGAAGTTAAAAAAATCAAAGATCCATTTTCTTCCGATAATCTTTCTGACGAATTCGTTGGATTAAAACCCTCTAGTAAATAATCATTACCATTCTTGTACCAATCAACTACTAACGAGCTAGATTTCTATGGTTTAGCACTTTCCAAAATGCTATTTTCATGTTATAATGCAGCGACAATTATTAAGTGGGAATAATCTATATGAAACAATCTAATTTTAAACTCATCGGTGAGTTCTGCCTTGTCTCAATCTTTGCAGATAACCATAATTTTCTAGATATTCCTGCCAAAATCGACTCCGGAGCCGACAGTAGTTCGCTTCATATTAATAGTGCCGAAATCAACGAAGCTGGTGATTTAGTAATAAGTCTCCCTAGCTTCTATAAGCGTAAGACTTCTCCAAAAGAACTAAAACGCGACTATGCTCATCCAGATTACGCCCCCACAAAAATCACCGAAAGGATCAAAAAATCCAAGACCTCAGAAACCATTATTATTCCAAAGGGTAAATACCGCGATATTACCATCGTCAGTTCTAATGGGCATGGGCAAAAACGCTATAAAACAAACTTAAAAATTAGTATTAATGGATTTGAGTTTGAAACTTCATTCACTCTAAGTAATCGTAACAAAAACCGCTACCCAATACTTCTTGGAAAGCATGCGCTAAAAGGACGGTACCTCGTCGACGTATCAAAATCCTATATTAATGAAGCCAAAGAAAACATCAACCAATTAATCAGCAAGGAAGACTAAAATGAAAATCGCTATTCTCTCCAACGGACCAAAGAATTATTCCACCACCCGTCTCTACGAAGAGGCTACCAAGCGCGGTCATGAAGTCGATATCATTAAGTACAAAAATTGTTATTTATCACTTTCCGAGCACCAGCCAGTAGTCTACTACAATGGCGAAGCCTTACCTCATTATGACGCAATTTTACCTCGTATCGCTAACGGTCTTACTCGCTATGGCTGCGCGGTGGTTCGCCAATTCGAAATGAGTAATACCTGGACGCTCTCAAGTTCAATCTCTATCACTCGTGTCCGCGATAAACTCCGTGCCGCCCAAATCTTCGCCAAAGCCGGCATTGCCTCACCAAAAACCTTAGTTTCACGCAACACAACAGACATCGATGATCTTCTTGAGCAAATCGGTCTCCCGGCTATCATCAAGCTTGCTACCGGCACACATGGTAATGGTGTAGTTCTGGCCGAAACCAAGAAGGCTGCACGCTCTGCCCTGCAGGCCTTCTATCTCTACAACGAAGATGGTACTAACATTCTTATTCAAGAATACATAAAAGAATCTGCTGGCACCGATATTCGTGCTTTTGTGGTCGGCTCAAAGGTTGTTGCCTCAATGAAACGCCAATCTCTTGATGATGATTTCCGTTCCAATCTCCATAAAGGCGGCATTGGTACGGCCATTAAACTTACTCCAGAAGAAGAAAAACTCGCAATTAAAGCCGCCAAAGTCATGGGACTCCATGTTGCCGGTGTTGACCTTATGCGCTCCGCTCGTGGCCCATTAATTCTCGAAGTTAATGCCTCACCAGGATTTGGCATTGAAAAAGCTACCAACCGTAATGTCGCTCTACCAATTATCAAATATATTGAACACAATGCAAAAGGCCGCACTCTTAAAGATAAGGTTGGCATCTAAGCTAAAACCCCTAACCCAATCTGGCACCTCTAGGTGTCAGATTTTTATATCTCTTTCAGCCCAGAACAAGCTATCATATAGTATAATTAACTTATGATTATTCTGCTTTTAATCGTCTTGCTCTTTATTTTATTCTCTATGCTTAGACGACATATTGGCATTGCTCTGCTTGCCACCATTGCCGGCAACACCATTTACAGCACCTTCGGCAACGATCTAACCGAATTATTTACTAAATTCCTAAACAGCGTCCCAGAAAACACTCTCTCCAGCGCCATTTACATCTCTCTGGTTTTTCTCTTCCCACTAATCCTTTATTTTAAATCCAATAAAGATAGTCTTTTCGGCATTCTACGTTTTCTGGAGAGCCTGATTTATGCCGTTCTCCTGGTCTCCATTTGCGCCGCCAAGATCAATCTCCTTGTACCATTTGATGATATAAGTATCCAGCTTTTGAACTTCGTCGCCATCGTGCGTCCTTCGCTCCTGCTTTTTGCCATCATTGTAGCCTACCTCGATATTCTTCTCAGTAAATCGAATTAATCCAAAAACTATTAGCCAAATTAAAAAGTACCACCATTTTTTCTTAGGCAATTCTAGGATAAAGGACTCTTGCTCTGCCAAAATATTTATTACGTACGTATGAATTTTTAATGGCCAAATCAATATTTTCTCTAAACTAATCCCAAATATTATCAAATCACCGAATACAGAAATCAATCCTACTGACCCCATTACAATAGGTAAACTTGGCAATAATATAATATTCGCTAAAATCGAGAGCCACGTAAACTTTCCAAAGCAATATAAACTAATCGGCAAAGTCACTACGGAAATTACAATTGACGAAATTAAAGATTTTGCCAAGAACCCTGGTCTTCGATAAAAATCTTTTAACTCTTCTTTTGTCCCGTAAAAATATCTCGTGATCGATGGCACTATTTTTATTATAGAAAAATAAGCTAATACCGAAAGCCAGAAACCAATCTGCTCTATAAATTCTGGTCGTATTATTAAGCAAGTACATACTATGATCGTCATAACTCGATACATCGAAACGTTTCGACCAAAGTATTTAATCGTCATCATTAAAACCAATCCGACTAATGCACGCAAAATTGACGGGCCAACACCAATCATCATTGCGTAGATGAAGCAAAATATTAGTACAAAATAAGTTTTACCAATGATTGAGAAATGCTTAAAAATTAAACTCAGAACCCCAGCAATTATTGCAAGGTGAGTTCCAGAAACCGCAATTAGATGCATTACGCCTACATTTTTCATATTATCTTTCTGTAGTGCAGTTAGCTCGTCTTTATTGCCGGTCAAATAACTAATACCCAATGCCAGCTCATCGTGCTCAGAATATTTTAAGAGCTTATCTTTTAATAATTTAATAAAACTCTGCTCATTTGACGGTTTTTCGACCTTCATTCTAGTAAAACTCGCCTTACTGTTATCGCTCACTCCAAATAAATCTGGAGACCGACAGAAAACTCGTCCAGCCGCAATTAAAATCAGGCTCATCATAAATAAATTTTCTATACGGATTTTCATATACAACCTCCAAGCTCAACATAGAAAAACTTTTGCTTTTTGGCAAGCATTTTTTAAATAAAACAAGAAAATACAGATTAAAAAATCTTAAGCATAAGCAAGTTATTAAGGAGCATCTTAAAAAGCATAAGCAAGTTATCCGAAAAATCTAAAAATTCAAATTACAGATATAAAGCTCTCAATTCTCATTATTTTTAGAATTTAAAAACTTGCGAAATTTTCTATTTACTTTATGCTAGATATTAAGATGAAGCAGAAAAACCCAATTATCACCCCAGAGACTCCACTGGAAATTATTAATTTTGCCACAACCGGACAGGGAATTGCGACCAATTCAGATGGCAAAAAAATCTTCCTATGGAACGCCCTGCCGGGAGAAAAAGTCACCGAGTATCAAATTTTAAAACAAAAATCTCATCTCACCGAAGCCGTCGCGCTAAAAATTGAAAACCCTAACCCACACCGCGTATTACCGCATGACGAGCACTTCCTTTCTAATTCACCATGGCAGATTTTGGATATAAATTACGAAAATTCAGTTAAAAAACAAATTATCAAAGAGCTTTTTACTAAACTTAAGACACCAGAAATTACTTTTGAAGCCAGTGATAACGAATATTTTTATCGTAATAAGATGGAATATTCTCTCTATTACGATCATGAGACCGCTAAAATTCATCCAGCCATTCATCGTCGTGGCTCACATCATAAAATTCCCGTTCTCACCTCTTCGCTTGAAAATCCAGCTATTTATCAACGCGCCATAGAGATTATCGACGAACTAAATTCAAAACAAGAGGATTCTAGAAAATATCAGTCACTTCTTCTTCGTTGCAATCGCCAAGGTGAAGTGAGTGGTGGTCTTTATGAGAATTATCAACCACATCCAACATTTGAGAATCTTACCGATGAGATTCTTGGCCAAAAATTCTCCTATTCACCAAACGGATTTTTCCAGATCAATCTTCCAGAATATGAAAAAGTTTTACGAAAAATTAAAGATTTTATCAAAGACCAAAACAAAGTCATCGACCTTTACTCTGGCGTTGGCACCATCGGATTAACTGTTGCCGGAGATAAAAATCTCACACTTGTCGAAGTTGATAAATTTGCTCATAGCGAATTATTAAATAATATTGAAACCGTAAAATCTAGCACTGGCAATTCAAATATCACTGGCATCCTTGCTAAATCTGAAACTATCTACGACCATATTACCTACGACTCAACCGTAATTGTTGACCCACCACGCTCCGGATGCGACACCACACTCATCAAAACAATCAAGCAAAAACTCCCAGAAAAACTTGTTTATTTGTCCTGCAACCCTATCACCCAAGTACGCGACCTCGATAGCCTACTAAACTACTATGAAATCAAGAACGTTACTGGTTATAATTTTTTCCCACACACACCACACATTGAATGTCTAGTCTTACTAGAGCGCAAATAAAATTATTACTTGACAGTATTCACGATGTTCCTTTATTATCGTTTATGTTTAATCTAAAAAGGAGACTATTTTATGAAGCCAAGCAATCTTAAAAGCAAAATCAATACCATTGTTGGGTCAATCGGAGCCTTTATCGGTATCTTTGTCTTTATTGCCTATATTCCACAGATCCTTGCAAATCTCGGTGGAGCCAAAGGTCAGCCTTGGCAACCTGCCATGGCCGCTTTCTCGTGTTTAATTTGGGTAATTTATGGTTGGACTAAAGAGCCCAAAAAAGATTATATCCTCATTATTCCTAACGCATTTGGTGTCATCCTTGGCTTTCTTGCTTTTATTACCGCTCTTTAGGCGCAGCTATCTATTTTTGAAGAAAGCTAATTACTGGTATAATCTTCTTAAAAGAATCCATTCAAACCAAATATAATTTTGCATCAAGGACTAAAAAGGAGAACAAAGATGAGACCGAATAAAGAACAGCAAGCCGCCATTGAATATCTAGGCGGACCACTTCTGGTCTTAGCTGGTCCAGGTACTGGTAAGACGCAAATTATTTCTCAGCGCGTCGCTCATATTTTGAACGTCACCCAAACCAACCCAAGGAACATTCTTTGTCTCACTTTTACCGACGCCGCCGCCACCAACATGCGCGATCGCCTACGCACCGTGATTGGCAACTCCGCTGATGAATTAAATATCATGACCTATCATTCCTTTGGAAAAACCGTCATCGACCGCTATCAGAATTATGCCACCGAAATTGAACGTCTATCCAAAAAAACCATCAGCCCCGTCGAATCAGAGAACTTTTTCCAGCAGCTTCTTGATGAATTACCTCTCACCAATCCACTTCGCGCTAACAAGGCTAAAGATATTGCCGATCTAATTAATAAACTAAAAGACGCCAATCTCTCAATCGATAGTCTCACTACCATCCAAGAAGCCAACCAAAAAGATATAGAGAATCTCAATCAAGCGCTCGCTGTAACCACCATCGGCAAAGCCAGTAGTGGCAATTTTGAAAGTAAATGCAAAGAACGCTATTTTCCGATTCTTACCGTATTAGGTCAAGTCAGTTCTTCCCATGATCAAAATATCTTACCGAACGTGCCGTATATTTCTAGCGAGCTTTATCGTCAAATGCTTGACCTTTATCAGTTAGAAACCACCAAAGATAAACCTTCTATTGCCGCTCTAAAAAAATTTACCGATAACCACTTCACGTTAAACGCTAGCGGAGTTTGTTATTACAAGCAAACTAACGACATTATTAAATTTTCCACCATTCTAGATTTTTGTCAAAAATACCAAACCTATCTCGCCGACAATCGCTTGGTTGATTATGCCGATATGATTCTTGAAGCTATTAAGCATCTAGAAACTGATGCAAATTTTAAGGCCATGATAGCTGAGCAATTTCAATATATCATGCTTGATGAGTTTCAAGATTCCAATCCGGCACAAGTTCGTTTAATCCAACTCATTACCGATTATGATAAGCCAGAAATTATGGCCGTAGGTGATGACGACCAGACCATTTACGAATTTCAAGGAGCACTTTCTTCTAACCTAGTCGATTTTTATCAGCATTATCACGCCAAGATTATCATTCTTAAAAATAATTATCGTTCAACCAGTGAAATCCTGGCTTTGTCACGTAAAATTGCTGATCAAATCCCTGATAGTTTCATTAAATCCGAGTCCGTCCTAACCAGCCTGGGTGAAACTTCCGGTGACTTTACTAAAAATCTTCACGCCGCCAGAAACTCAGAATTATCAAAAATCACCAGTGACGATCAGGCGCTTCAACCGATTAACCATCCGAACACTCGCATTTCTCGCCATCACTTCAGTGACACCATTTCTGAATATCAGTGGGTCGCTGAAACCATCCATAATCTTATCCAAAGTGGGGAAGAGCAAAAAAATATTGCCATTATCGCTCGAAAACACGATGTCTTAAAGGCGATACTGCCGTATCTTCGCAAATACGACGATATCAACGTTACTTATGAACGAAAGGAAAATATTCTTGAAGACACCAAAATCAAAGAACTTCATGACCTACTTCGCGTCATTCATCAGCTCGCGTCTGGACAAGACCCCCTCGATTTGCTTGCAGATATTATGAGCGCCGACTATCTCGGACTTAATCCACTTGATTTTGTGCAACTAGTTCACACTGGACATCACGACCATCGTCATTTTCTCGATTATCTACTCGGTTATCAAAAACTTCCCGCCGTCCAAAATTTTGCCAAATTCCTCGCTGAACTTGCCAAAAAATCTCTTACCTCATCTGTCGAGGATATGATAAATTTCCTCATCAATTTAAAACCAATCTATCTCGATCTTGAAACTCAAAAAGTAAACTCCGAGTCTCCTGAGGTACCAGATTCAAACCCTGATTCCGTCGTCGTCGATCCATTCGAAACCAATTCAGAATCTACCGACTATACCAAAAAATCTCTCTATATTTCACCATTTTTACCAAATCTCGACTACGAGAATCCCGAAACTCTAAAAGAACAACTCACTTCCAAGGAAGTTCGCCAGATGGTAGATTTTTACCAAAATCTCGCCACCCTCAAGGAAGCATTTTATAATTTCACCAAAAATGAACATCCAAAACTCGCCGACTATATTGATTTTCTCGATAAATATCAAGCCGCTAACGCCACTATTCAAAAATCCGCAATTTTTTCCGATAATCAAAACGCTGTTACTTTAATCTCCGCCCATAAATCTAAAGGTCTTGAATTTAAACACGTCTTTCTCCTTGATCTTTCTGATGCCCACTGGAATCAGAACCGTGGGTCGCAGGGAATTAAACCGCCTTTTAATCTGACTTTTGTTAATGGAGCTACCGAAAGTGAAGGATGTAATCTACGTCTCCTCTTTGTGGCCATGACCCGTGCCGCCAAATCTCTCACCATGACCAGTGCCACTATTAATCACAACCAGAGCACCACAAAGCCACTTGGCATGATGATGGAAATCAATGAGGGAAAAATTATCAAAACCTCTCCATTACTAGAAGCGCCTGAAATCTTCCAGCACCCGTCCGATAATTCTGAAATTACCGAATTGCAACATCTAAAATCTACTTGGCTCGACAAATATCTCGATCCAAAAGACGACTTGCTCAAATATCTTCACACTAAAGCCGACAGTATCTGGCTTTCCGCCACCGACGTTTCAAATTTCATAGACCTCGAATATAACGGTCCATTAAATTTCTACCGCAACCGTCTCATCGGCGCACCACGTAGTATCGAAAATGTAGTAAATATCGAAAAAGGCAATCTAATCCACAAGTGTTTTGAAATGATTACTAATCAAAAAATCACCGCTGAGCAGGCCCTTGAATATTACCTTGAAACTGCCAAAAATCTTGAT
Source organism: uncultured Candidatus Saccharibacteria bacterium (assembly GCA_963542535.1). GTDB lineage: Bacteria > Patescibacteriota > Saccharimonadia > Saccharimonadales > Saccharimonadaceae > Nanosyncoccus. The sequence goes on along the minus strand of CAUTXD010000003.1, from coordinate 5,616 downwards.
CTTTCGGAGCGTGAAATCGAAGATCTTATTACCATTGGTAAAACCGAATTACTTCAAAGTATCGAGTATTTCCACGACATTCTCTTTGACGAACATGCTAAGGCTGAAGTTTCATTTAGCCGTGAAAAACTTTCCTTTGAAGGCGTCCCTATCACCGGTACTATCGATCACCTCACTATCGACGAGCAGAATAAGACAATTCGCATCTACGATTTCAAAACCTCAACTGGTATGCAAGAAAAGGATACCTGGAAAAATAACAAAAAACTTTTCATCTATACTATTCAGTTGCTTTTCTATTACTATCTTGTCACCACTTCGCCAACCTATAAGAGTTACACGGTCGAATCTATGAGCTTACTTTTCGTTCTTCCAAGCTATAAAAACGTCAAACCAGGTGAGCCAGGTGAATTCTTCGAAAAAACTATCACTAAATCTGAGATCGCCGAATTTGACATCAACATTCCGAAACTTATTCACGCCATTCGCCATCAACTTGATACTCTCGATTTCCTTAATACCAAATCTTTTGCCTGCAAACCAGTCGGATACACCACCAAGAAAGCTGAGATTATCGACTTCGCCAACCAGCTCATCGCCGACTATGATAAAATTAAAGAGTAATGTATCAAAATTTTTCAGAATTTCTCCAAAATAAAAGTAAAATCTGCGTCATCCAAGCCGAAAATCCTGACGGTGACTCCTTAGGCTCCAGCTTAGCCCTGGAAGCACTCCTTGAAGACAAAGAAGTCTCGCTCTATTGTCCGGTCAATGTGCCAAAATATCTCCGTTATTTTTCTGGCTGGGAACGCATCGACCAAAATTTTGATTATCACGCGGAAGGCTATATCATCGTCGATACTGCCGCCACTATTCTTCTTAGTAAATTACTTGACGATTTGGTGATTCGCAATATTCTCTACACCAAACCAATTTTCGTCATCGACCATCACGAAACTGCCGACGATTTAGATTTTCCGCACCAAAGCATCATCGAACATTTACCATCTTGCACTAATCTGATTTACCAAATTGCCATTGATCAGAATATTAAAATCAATCAATCCGCTGCCGAAAATATCTTCCAAGGTCTACTTTCCGATACTCTTGGACTCACCACTGCAGGCGTCACCGCTGATACTTTCCGCGTCGCCGCCCACCTCACCGAACTTGGCACTGACATCAATAAACTCGAAGAAAATCGCAAAGAATACATGAAGAAATCCCGTCGTATTCTCGACTACAAGGCCGATCTCATCAAGCGTATCGAATATAGCCTCGATGACAAGCTTTCCACCATCCATATTCCTTGGTCTGATATTACCGAATTTTCCGATGAATATAATCCAAACGCCCTCATTCTAGAAGAAATGAAAATGGTTGAAGGTGTAGAGGTGGCTGTCGCTATTAAAACTTATCCAAATGGCAAAGTCACCGGAAAAATTCGCACCTCTAAACCGATCGCCGACAAGATCGCTGGTTATTTCGGCGGCGGTGGTCACCCTTTTGCCGCTGGTTTCCGCACTTACGATACCACCTACGATGATGTGCTGCGTGATTTAGTTTTCTGTTGTAATGATTTACTTTTTAAGCCCCAAGAAACCAATTAATCGAGAAACTCTATGACCAAACTTCACTTATTCAATACCAAAACTCGCCAAATCGAAGAGTTTATTCCTCAAAATCCCGCAAATGTCAAAATCTACACCTGTGGACCAACCGTTTATAATTTTGCTCACATTGGAAATTTCGCTAGCTATATTTACTGGGATCTCCTAATTCGCACCCTCAAAATTAATCACTTAACCCCTCATCGCATTATTAATATTACCGATGTTGGGCACCTTGCTTCCGATGCGGACGACGGGGAAGATAAACTCGAAAAAGGCGCCAAGCGTGAAAATAAAACCGTTTGGGAAATTGCTAAATTCTACGAAGCAGCTTTCATTAAAGATTTTAACGCCCTGAATTTATTACCACCTACCAAATTCTGCCGCGCCACCGACTACATCCAGGAAGACATTAAGGTAATCAATACTTTAATTTCGCGTGGATATACCTATGAAACTTCCGATGGTATTTATTTTGATACCAGTAAGTTTGCGACCTACGCCGATTTTGCCAGACTCGACCTCGATAATCTACGTGCTGGCGCTCGCGTCGATTTTAACTCTGAAAAACACAACGTTTCCGATTTTGCTATCTGGAAATTTATTAAACCCGGTGAAGACCATGCTATGCAATGGGATTTTCAGGGTAAAAAAGGCTACCCAGGTTGGCACCTCGAATGTTCTACTATTTCGCACTATGAGCTAGGTGAACCTCTCGATATTCATGCTGGTGGCATCGACCACATCCCGATTCACCACACCAACGAAATTGCTCAATCCGAAGCGGCTTTTGGTAAAACTATGGCCAATTATTGGCTCCACGCCAATTTCATCACCATTGATAATCAAAAAATTAGCAAATCCCTTGGCAATACCTACTCCATTCAAGATTTAAGAGATCGCGGCTTCTCGCCACTCGACTTTAAGCTCTGGATTTTGCAAGGGCACTATCAATCCGAACGCAATTTCACCTTCGAAGGCCTTACCGCCGCCAAAAATCGTCGACTGCACTGGCTAAATCGCCTCGCGAAAATCTTACAAAAAACTACTCACACCGAAAATCAAGCTGCACTGCTTACGCAAATTCAAAAATCTGACTATCAGACGACAGAATTACAAGAAAAACTCACCGCCATCATTAATCAAAATCTTAATTCTGCCGAAGTTTTTGCCGAAATTGACCAAAACGAATTAACCCTAGATGATTGGCGTTTTATCGATAAATTGTTCGGGCTTCGTTTCTTCGATAGCCTAATTTTACCATCCGACGAAATCCAAAACCTTATTCGTGAGCGTGCCGAAGCAAAAATGAATAAAGATTACACCAAAGCCGACCAGATTCGCGAAGAATTAAAATCCCACAATTTTAGTATTCTTGACACCAATCAAACCAGTTTCTGGCAATATCTTGAAACACCAATGTTATAATCAAATAAAGGAGTATATGTCACGCACAATTGATATCGATACAAAAACATTTGTCCGCTTCTGGCTAGTCTTAATCGCTTTTGCCGCCGCCGGAATTTTCATCATTAAGGCTGCCGGTGGTCTAATTATTGTCGGAATTTCCGCTTTTCTAGCGATTTCCCTCCATCCACTCGCCAAGCAAATCGACAAGATTGATAAACGTAAAAGTCGTCCCGGACTTTCCTCAGCACTAGCCGTTTTTTCTATTGCTCTGGCTTTTGCCATTATCGTGGGCGTGATTGGTCCGGTTATTGTCGAGCAAGTTTCTAATTTTCTTGCTACCGCCCCAGCCAAAATTTCCGAAGTTATCGATCATTTAGATATTAATGGTATTGGCAATTATTTTGGTATTTCTAATCTCCAAGACAACTTAACCTCCGGCATCAAAAGTTTCAGTAGTACATTGCTCGGAAATATTAGCAACATCGCCGTCGGCAGTATCGGCGCCATCAGCAATATTATTACTAGTGTCATCCTTACCATTGTACTCACTATTCTTTTTATGCTTGATGGGCCAACCATGCTAAAAGACTTCTGGCGCGTCATGGCCATAAAAGATAAAAAATCCGCCAAAGTCTGGCAGCACGTCACTAGTCGCATGAGTAATGTCGTCGCCGCCTACGTTTCATCTCAAGTCTTTATCGCTCTACTTGACGGTCTCATGACCATACTCGGCGTTTTTGTTATTACTCTTATCTTCGGTCTTCCAGTCACGCTAGCTGTGCCACTTGGACTTATCTCCTTCCTCTTCTTCCTCATTCCAATGTTTGGTCCGGTCATCGGCTGTATCTTGAATACCACCCTACTTTTCATCAACGCTCCTGGCGCCGCGATCGCTTTCTTTATTTTCTACCTCATCTATCAGCAGATTGAAAATAACATTATCGGCCCACGCATTCAGGGTAAGGGACTTAATCTTCCTCCACTTGCGATTTTAATCTCGATTACTATCGGTATGTACGCCTTCGGCCTGATTGGCTGTATTGTGGCAATCCCAATCGCTGGCTGCATTAAAATTCTTTTCGAAGAAGCCGCCAATATTCGCGCTGCACTCGATGATGAAAAATAATTCGCGCCACGCTCGATAATGAAAAAATAGCTAAGATCATAAACGAAGTCTCAAAATCGATAAAGTCTCCAAAAATCAAATCCCTCCGATTTGCTTGACTAGTCATCCAAAATTTCACATAATTAATAAGCACTTAAAAAGGAAAAAATTTACTATGGAACAAGTTTTACCATTTCTTGAAGGAATGTTTTATATTGCAACTACCGATGGCGATCAGCCACATCTTCGCATTTTTGATGCTGCTGGCATTCTCGACGGCCATCTCTACATTGGCACCAAATCTAACAAACAGGTTTACGCTCAAATCGAAAAAAATCCTAAGGTCGAAATTTACGTCTTTAGCAACGAATTAGGCCTCATGCGTTTTACCGCCGATGCTAAAACCGTTGCTGACAAGGAACTAAACCAAAAAGCCTACGAATCTACCGGTAAAGCCTACGATGAAACCTCTGCCGCCATCGAACTTACTAATGTTCACGGCTCCATCAAAACTAAAGACGGCGAAACTGTCGAGATTAATTTCTAAGATGGATAAGCAAGTTAGAAAACGTAATCTCTTAATTTATTTCACCGCCATCTCGGCTGGAATCCTCTTAATCTCAAACCTAGCTGCCACTAAGCTTTGGGATCTCTTCGGCATTCCAGTCGACGGGGGCGTAATTAGCTTCCCAATCTCTTACATTCTCGGTGATATCATCATTGAATTTTACGGCCAAAAAACCGCCAAGCATATCATTCTCGGCAGCCTCCTCGTTAATATTATTGCTGCGCTCACCTTTTGGATTGTTATCGCCCTTCCACCATTCGCTGGTACCGAAGGTATGCAAGAATCGATTGCTAATGTCTTAGGTTTTGCGCCACGTATCATTATTGGTTCACTCACTGCCTATCTATTTTCACAGTTTTCCAACAACTACATCTTCGAAAAGATTAAGCAAAAGACTGGCCAAAAACTCTTCATCGTCCGCGCCCTTACTTCCTCTTTCGTTGCACATTTCTTTGACACTCTTGTTTTTGAAACCGTTGCATTTTTAGGCGTCCTAGCTTTCTCGGACTTCTTAAATCAAGCCATTTTTGCTTATATTATCGGCATCGGTATCGAAATCGTCTTGTCGCCAGTTGAGATTTTGATTGTGAAAAATCTACGCAAATATATTCCAGCCCACAAGGTCGAAATCACAAAAAATACCGAAGAGGCCGCTAAAAATTAGGGAATTATGGTAAATTCCGGCTTTTCTTTTGAAATTAATGAACGTATTCCTGGCGCACTTGGTCGCGCCGGCACGATTCATACTCCACATGGCGACATCAAAACCCCAGCTTTTATGGCCGTTGGTACCACCGGCGCCATTCGTTTTCTTTCGCCAGAAGAATTACATCAAACTAAAGCCCAGGCTATGCTTAGTAATGGCTATCATCTTCGTCGTAAATCTCACGAAATTGCCGAAGCCGGCGGTTTAGCTACTTGGT
>CAUTXD010000002.1:0-20757 GCA_963542535.1 uncultured Candidatus Saccharibacteria bacterium | reverse complement strand
AAGTTACCAAAGACAGTGACGGAGTAATCTTAATAAGGTCACCGAGGAAAATCTTCTAATTAATTTTTCTGGTAACGAAAATTAAAAATTCGTAAACTTTTTAATAAAAAATTTAACAATCAAGGGAACTTTTTATGGCAATTTCCAAAGATAAAAAGAATACATTGGTTGCAGATTTAACTAAGCTTTTATCAGAAGCTAAACTAACTGCTTATGCAAACTACCAAGGTTTGTCTGTAGCTGAGCTCGAAGAGTTGCGTCACAGTGCTCGTGAGCAGGGTGTGAAAATCAAAATCGTGAAGAACCGTTTGGTTCGTGTTGCGATGAATGAAATCGCTGTCTACAAAGACACCGACACTACTCACCTCACCGGCCAATTAGTTTATGCTATTTCTGATACCGACGAAATCGCTCCTGCTAAGATTTTGGCAGAGTTTGGTAAGACCCACAAAGCTTTCGAACTTTTGGGTGGTTTTTCTGAAACTGGTAACGCCTTGGATACCGCAGAGATCAATGCTCTTGCAGCTCTTCCATCCAAGAACGAATTGGTCGCCCAGGTGGTGGCTCAATTGCTTTCCCCAGTCAACGATTCCATCTCAGCTCTCGCTGGTGGTCTTTCCGGAATTGTTTCTGGCTTAGAAAACAAGTAACAAGTGTACTATTAATAACAAATTTAATTTTTCGAAAGGTCTAATATGGCTGATATTAAAAAACTTGCTGAAGAATTAGTAAATCTTACTGTTCTTGAAGTAAACGAACTCAAAAATACTCTCAAAGATGAATACGGTATCGAACCAGCTGCTGCCGCTGTTGCTGTTGCTGCTGCTCCTGCCGCTGCTGCCGAAGAAGAAGGCAAATCTGAATTTAACGTCGTTCTTAAAGATGCTGGCGCTCAAAAGATCGCTGTTATCAAGGCTGTTAAAGAAGCTACCGGTCTTGGTCTTGGTGAAGCTAAAGCCCTCGTTGATGGTGCTCCTTCAACCGTAAAAGAAAACGTCAAGAAAGACGAAGCTGAAGCTTTGAAGAAAACTCTCGAAGAAGCTGGTGCTGTCATCGAATTAGCTTAATTAAAACTCTGAAGTTTACGAATTTATCGAAAATATCCCACCTCGGTGGGATATTTTTTATGGTATCAGTTATCATTCAACGACACTATAATAAGTGGTGATTTTTTGACATTAATTAGCCTTGAAAATGCTATGGACTTTTTTATTTTATCATGCTAATGTTAAATTAAATAATATTTTGGGAGAATGTAATTAATGAGTAATTTTTTTGATTTCGGTTGGGGGGGGGATTTTTATTGCTACTTGTCGAAATATTTAAAATTTAGAAGAGCGTCACTATTAGTGATTGTGACATTTTTGGCTACGGTTTTCATAAATTTTCTGAATATGGAAAATATTTATGCATCTACTGCATCCTTATCGGTAAGTGGTGATTTAAGCTTTGGCAGTATGAATCCTACTGCTTCTGGATCTAATTATGAAAAAACTATAGGGGTTCATGGTGAAACTGATAGTATGATGGGTTACAAATTGTATATGTCTGCTGGCAGTGATGATACCTCGCTTTCTGGAAGTAACTGGAATTCATTCAAAATAAAATCGCTAGAGGGTGAGGAGAAGCCTTTATGGTATGTAACTCCAGCGTGCACTAATTGCTATGGATATGTTGTTGATCGCACTGGTGGCTTTGAATATAGTGCTATGCCAAAACTAAGCACACCTGCATTATTGAAGAAGTCAGGTGATAAAGGTGAATTTGATCTAAAATTTAGCCTTGGGATGAGATTGGATAATAAAGTGGTTCCGGATAGCTATAAAAATACTGTTGTATTTTCTTTATTGGCTAAAGATGATGTGGTAGCAAAATTAGATATCGGAAGAAATGTGAATAAAGCAATTAAGAAGGCGCTTGGTGTAACGGACGAAGAATATTTAAGTCATCCAGAGAAGACTATAGCAACTAGTGGGCGTTTTGCTCTTGATAGTTTTAAGATAACAAAAGAGAAAGAGGGGGATATACCTGAAGAGAAGATCTTTAAGGTCTCTACAGATGATTCTCCTGTGCCAATTTATCTCGGAATAAATACTTTTGATAGCAATAGCAGGCACAATCTTTTAATGTGGTCTGATGCTTCAATAATTTCTTTTCCGGAGGATATGTCTTACTTCTTTAGTGGAATAAAGGCTCAGATCGGTAATTTTACGTATGGAGATGAGATGGGTCGTAGGAATATAGACACAAAAAATATAAAGAATTTATCTCATTTTTTTCACGGAGCAGATCTTTATATGACTGACGGTGCACATGATGGACTGTTTGATAATCTTATTGACAACGAAAATATAATTACTAATTTAGATTCTATGTATGAAAATGCTTGGGTTAAAAATGCATTTTACATGCCGTCAAAAAATTTAGATCACGTAAAAACTGCACGAAATATGTTTAAAAATTCACAATTCAAGACAATGTATTTTACGGATTTAAAAATATCAGGGATAGAGGATATGACGTCGATGTTTGAAAATTGTCCAGGACTTTATCATTTAGATATGAGCGAGATGTCGACGGGCACACTTACGAGTATTAAAGATATCTTTAAGGATAGTAATGCTCTTTCTAAACTGATATTACCTAAGGTATTTAATACTAGTAAAATTACAGATATGAGTTATTTGTTTGCGGACAAAAGTAGCTTAGGGGAGCTAATAGGGGTCGAAAGAATAGATACTAGTAGTGCTGTGAATATGAGTCATATGTTTGATAATTGTGTACGAATTTTTATTTTTGTCACAGAGGGCGTATTTGATAATTTTAATACAAGTAAAGTGGAAGATATGTCATATATGTTCGCTAATGCCAGAAGGTTTTATCGCAATGAAGCTCCTTTTCCGCTTAAGCTTATTACTTCAAGTGTGAAAAATATGGAGGGGATGTTTAAGGGGTGGAATGTAAAAATTGATATTTCTAGTTTTAATTTCGGAAATGTCGAAAATATGTCAAAGATGTTTATGGATGGATGTGAGGACTCGTGTGTGGGAAATGAAGAGCATAATGCAGTGGAGAAAATTAAATTTCCGGAAGCTGGTGTTATTGCGCCAAAGTTGACTACGATAGAGAAAATTTTTGCATATAACAAGACAATGAAAGATTTTACTCTGCCCATTTCTGCGCCAAAGCTTTTAAATGCTAATTATGCTTTTGCGTATTTACGTGGTGCAAATAAAGTAGATTTAAGCTCGATGTATGTTCCAAGCCTAGAGAACATGGAATATATGTTTACTTATGTTGGAAAGTATGAAGATTTGACGGAATTTAAGTTATTTACGCATCCACTTCAGAACATAAAAACATTAAAACATGCATTTGATAATATGTATGTACATTACTGTTTGGATAAAACATTGGATTTGAGCAATTTTAATGTTTCTAAAGTGACTGATTTCTCGCATCTTTTTGATACTTTTTGGGCAGATGAGTTAGATCTTACTGGATGGGATACAAGCAAGGCGGAAGATATGAGTTATCTCTTCTCTCACGCCGAGCCGGGAAAAGTATATGTATCGGATAGTTTTGTGACGTCTAATGTTATAAATTCAGAGCGGATATTTACGAATGCTGAGTTGACTGGTCAACAGGGGTCAAATGCTTATAATAAAGATATTTCATATGCTCGTATTGACGGTGGTACAGCAAACCCAGGGGCGTTTTGGAGGAAGTAATTAGAATTTAATAAATTTTTTATGAATATGTAATATCTGCATAGTTAAAACCTCGAGTGAATGTCTCCTCGAGGCTTTTTATTTGCTGCTTTATATGTGATTATGGTTTCTTCCAGAATGCACCAGGATTGGATGGGCCACCATCGACGTGAGCATAGGATATGTCATGACCAGGTACGGAAGTTCCCTGTTGTCCTTTAAGATTATCAAAAGATCCACCGAAAATTCCGTTTGAAGCTGTGACGTTTGTAGTAACAAAAGTGTCAGATACGTAGATTCTTTCAATATAGGAAGAGTCATAAAACATTCTAGTCATATTCGTTACTTTACTCGTATCCCAACCAGTAAGGTCTAATTCTGGTTTTGCCCAAACTTCTTCAAAGGTTGAAGCCATATTAGTGACATTTCTTGTGTCAAAGGTATTTACTACTGGGTGCCAAGTCCGTGCATGGTAAAGGAAATAAGAAAGATCTTTTACGTGTGAGGTGTTTAAGTTGAAATTGACGACTGCCTCTCTTGGCATAAAATACTCGCGATTATTTGAAAACATATGTTGCATATTTTCGACGTTTGAAGTGTCGAAATCGTCAATGTCAAATTCGGTGATTCGGTTCATACTGGAGAACATGTAGCTAGTATCTTTAAGTGATGGCGCAGTGATTTTGGGGGCCTTAACTTTTTGAAAATTAGTATTACCCTTAAAAGCACCACTTAAAGTAATGAGTTTCGGTGCATTTTGGTGAGATGGCCATTTTATATCGGAGACACCGGGTTTGGCGAAAATATCAGACATATCTTCGACGTTGTCGAATCGAAAATTTGAGAGATCAATTAATGGCCCGCTATGACTTTCAAACATTCCCCTCATATTCTGGGCCAGGCTAGTATTAAATGTGGCTGGAAATACTACTGGATTCTTGGTGTAAGTTGATGCAAACATATAGGAAATATCGGTAGCTTTATTAGCTATAAGCTTAGAGATTATATCGTCCATATAAATATTTCTTACATTGAAATACATACGGCTTAAATTAACTGCATTGTCAAGGCGAAGTTTATCGATATGATTAATTGTGGTAAGTGATGTGCAGTTTTCAAACATGGAGCTAAAATCAATTGCCGTGGTGGAATCAAGATTATTCGGTAAAGTGAGAGATTCTAGACTTTCATCATTTTTTAAAAAATTTTTGAAAGAAGTGTTTCTGGCAAAACTTAGATTGGTGAGATCGAGTGATACGAGGTAATCGCAGAATTCAAACATGGATTCGGCATTGGTAATATTCTCACCCATAAGGTCACTGTGATTTAGAGTAATATTTTTGGCTTTAAGATTTTTAAACATAAAAGACGTATCCTTAGCCTGTTTGAGATTTATTTTGGATAAATCTAATGTTGAAGAATTGCCGTAATTTTTTGTATCCATGAACATCTTGGAAAAATTTTCAGTTTTGTTAAATGTTGCATTTGGTAATGAGAGCTGATATATCTTTGATCCCTCAAACATTGACGAAGCGTCTATGGTATTACTAAACGTAGCTTGATCTAAAGAAATCTTGGATGCCGAGGAATTCTTAAACATCGATGAAGCGTCTATAACGCTGTTAAATGTAGCATTATCTAGAGATATTTTTGATGCTGAAGTATCCTTGAACATATTTTTGGCGGATGGGATATTTTTGAAGGATGCTGTACTTAGATTAATTGTGCTAAATTTACTATTTTCAAAAGCTGATTCTGCATTTGTTACGACATCTCCATTAAGTGTAGATAGATCAATATCATGATTGGCATCTACATCCTTAAATGCACGTTTTAAGTTGGTGACATTTTTGACAAAAAGTGGGTTTTCAATTTTGGTGATAAATTCACTTTCGAATGCGGACTCCATATTTTCGATTGGAGAGTCTTTTAGGTATGAAATAAAAGTGCTTGCATCAAGCCTTCTATCGTGCCCCATCCATGGACGAGTATTGTGAAAAAGGTGTGAAATATTTTTTACTTGAGAAAAATCTAACATGTTCAAAGTTTTATTGTCTTTGAAAGTAAATTTTGGTTCATAAGTGGTACCATTAATTCCAGCAAAAAGATAAGATAAGTCTTCTGGAAAAACTATCTCCGTGGCACTTGTCCAAATACAGGTAGGTTTCCAATCTTCATAACTTCCAGGATAGATACTGAGATAGACGGTTGCTTCTGAATCTGGCGTGGAAATTACCTGAGTTAATTCTGGCGTAATTAATGGACTACACTTTTGTCTGGCGATGGCGATTTCTAGACTTGGTACGTAGTTGTAGTCTTCAGGAATTTGCTTGGTTGGATCCGTATAATATGCTTCATCTTGAATATTAAGAACTTTCCTAATAGCCTGATTAATTTTTAGTCCAGAAACAAGTTTAGCTATTCCTCCGTCATCTTCGGCAAGCATTGAAAAAGTTAGACTTCCTCGATAATTATCAGAGAGAACATCTTTGCTAATTTGAACCCCTAAGTTGAAATTAATGTGGTCTTCACCTGGGTTCTCTCGAACTTTGATCTTATTAGGGTGGCTTAACTTTGGAATCTCACGATAAATATTATTATCTGTTGACTCGAGATTGTATCCGTACAGTGAATTATTTGGATGTTGACTTAGGTTATTATAGCTTCCAGTAACGGATTCTATTTTCTGTGAATTATTTGCTTTTGTACCGATTAATGCATTTTCTTCAGAAGCGCTAGAAAAATATAGTTGATAACCAGTAGGGCTGTCTGTTTTAGCGGCAACATCTAAATGTTCGTAGTAATCTTTAAAATTTACTCCCTCAGTGCCCCATTGATGGTTAATATTTATATTTCCATTTATGGTTATTGAGGCAGTGGTTGCATGAGTATTGCTTCCGCTAAAAATATTAATAATGAAGCATAGAAAGAGATAGGTCAATACTTGACATAAAACACCATTATGTAAAATGTATTTTCGCAGTTTGGTCACTTAAACCTCCAATTAATTGGCCCATCTAGCTTATAGCTAGCATAAGCTTGTTTTTAACATTTCTATTTTAGCATAAATAGAATGCGGATGGCAGTGGAAAATTGGAGGTTTGGAGGTTTATTTTTTAGTGAAGAGCCCTGGTTGGCCTGGCTTATCGATACGAGCGTAAGTAATATCTTCGCTTCCGGTAGCGGTTGTGCCATTGCCGCCAACAAACGATATACCATAACTCGAATAGAAAATTCCATCTGATTTTGTGACATTAGTGGTGACAAAACTCTCTGAGACATAGATGGTCTTAAGGTAATTACTGTCACGGAACATTTCGGCCATATTGGTGACATTTCTAGTATCCCAGCCGGTAAGATCGACGGTAACTATCCAGGTGCAATAAACAAGATTGGACACGTCGGTAACATTGGAAACATTAAGATCGCTGAGATCCAATAATCCATCGCTAGATTTAGCATAATAGAACATATTATGCATGTTGTGAACATTAGAGGTGTCGAAGGAAATTTTGGTTGGAACGTCTAGGGTAAAATGAGTGCCGGCGAACATGCTTTCGACGGTTTCAACATGTGAAGTGTCAAGTCCGGTGAGATCTAGCTTGGTGAGCGAATTAGTGAAGTTGCTAAAGATGAAGCTAAGGTCAGTAAGAACCGTGGTGTTTAATTTTGGAAAAATAGCTTGAGTCAAATAGTGATGTCCTTTGTAGAGACCGCGCAGTGAGGTAAGATTTGGCGCGTTAATGGTGCCGGTCGGCCAGATGATTTGTTTGGCGGAGTAATTGTAATCATCTAAAGTCATTTCGCTACTTTTGATGGTTATCCCGCTAAACATCTCCTCCATGGTGGTGACACTATCGAACTGCATATTAGAGATATCGAGCGAGGGGGTTCTGAATCCGTTAAACATACTCTGCATATTGGAAATATTATGAGTTTTAAAGGCGGTAGGGATGGTAACATTTTGACTAGAGGTGGTTCGATAAAACATGTATGACGCGTCAGTGATATTTTCGGATTCAATATGATTAATAAAGTCTTTAATATCAAGCGATGGTAGGTTGTAAAACATGTGATTAGTATTGGTGGCGCTGGTTAGTTTAATTTTATCGCCGTTTTCTAAAGTGGTGAGCTTAATACTATCAGAGAGAAATGAACTAAAATCTGTAACATTCGCGGTGTTAAAGATACTTGGAAGAACGATTTTTGTAATATACGGAAGGTGCTTAAACATGCTAGCAATATTTTCTAGAGGTCCAGTGGTGATATTGTGAAGGTCAATTTCCTCGAGACTGGCGCAATCTTGAAACATGCTCGACATATCAGTAATGTGGTTGCCGCCCATAGGCGAAGAGTTGAGATTGAGTTTACCGATTTCAGATTTTTGGAACATACTAGAAAGATTTTCCGCGGAGGCGAGGGATAATTTCGGTAAATTGACAGCCAGAGTGTAGTAGCCACTCTCTTTGAAGAAGTTATTAAAATTGGTAGTACTAGCAAAGGTGGCGTTAGAGAGATCAAATTCGGTTAATGGTATTTTTTGAAACATGGAGCCAGCATCGGTAGATTTAGCGAAAGTTGCTAGGGGTAGAAGAATTTTGGCCGATGTGCTGTTCATAAACATGCTATTAGTATTCGTGGTTTCATCAAAAACGGCCTTTGGTAGCTGAATACTCGAAGAGCTCTGGGTATCTTTAAACATGTTTGCGGTGTTTTTGGTTTTGGTGAAAGTAGCGTTAATTAGGATAGCTTGACCGATACCACTACCTTCGAACATAGATTGAGTGTTTTCGGCTTCACCGATAATCCAATCAGAAAAATTAACCTGACTTAGGGATTTAGTATTGCGAAAGGCGTAGGCGAGATTTTTAGCGCGATTCACGATGTCGGCGAATTTGTCCACTGTCTGGACTGTCGAGTCTTCGAAAATCGATTCAGCGCTTTCGATTGGGGAATCTTTGAGATATTCAAAGAAACTAGAAGCTTCGAATGAACTTCTGTTGTATGCAACGGTGTTGTGAAATAGATGGTCGAGATTTTTGACTTTCTTAAAATTTAGGGTGGACTTACTGCGGTCGTCGGTGAAATTAAAGTTGACATGATAATCGGTCCCGCCAAGACCGGCATACATATATGAAAGATCTTCTGGGAAGATTAATTCTGTAGCATTACTCCAGATACATAACTCATCCCAGCTGTTACGATAACCACCGAGATATACTTCGGCGTCGGAATCTGGCAAGGAGATAACCGAGGTGCGTTCTTTGGTGATACTATCACTACATTTTTTTCTACTTACGGTAATATTAAGTTCTGGCCATAGATCGTTCGGAGTGGTAGCAAGCGGGTTATCGAGATAGCGTGCATCGGTAATGCCGACGGCTTTTTTGATGGCCTTATTAATTTCGATACCATTAACTAATTGGACGGAAGCTTGATCTTCGGCCAGGAGGGTAAAAATTAGATTGCGACGATATTCACCAGGCTGAGCGGATGATTCAAGTTCGAAGCCGAGGTTGAATTTGACAGTATCGGCGGTAGTAAGTGGATCTTTGACTTGCTTGATTTTGAGTGGACTGCTAAGACTTGGTACCTGTTGGTAAATCTGGTCATCAGTATCTTTGATATTATAGCCGTACTGATTATGCATATCCCTAGAAAGTACATAATTAGAACCATAGACAGAAGGGATGGAATAGTCGTTCTTAGGGTCGCTGCTCACTAATGAACTGTTCTCGCTGTCGCTGCTAAAAAGTAACTTGTAACCTAATGGGCTATTAGTATTGACAGTGATATTGATGGATTTGGAAAACTCCATTCTACTTCCAGTCGAAAAATCGGTTTCGACTTTAACTTCACCGGGCATGCCTAGTGAGGCAGTCGAGGCATACGTGCTTTTGAAGCGCAGCAAACAAAATAAAGTACTGGTTAAAAAGATTGATAATATAGTAAAAACCGACCTACCACTTACGACCTGTCCATTTCCTCGCTTTGACACGGTTTATTCTCCAATTTATGTTATTTATCTAGCCCTAATAGATAAATTTATGTTTATGCATTTAATTTAATTTTAGCATAAATGGAATAAGATGGCGAAGAGAAATTGATGTAAAATTTAATAAATATCGATTAAATTATGAAACGACAAAAAATAAGCACCACTATGGATGCTTATTTTTAATTCAAGAGACTTAGTTGTAGATATTTTCTACAGCGATGGATGGACCCATGGTAGTAGAAATAAAGATACTCTTGATGTATTGACCCTTGATAGAAGCTGGTTTCATAGACTTCAAAGAATCCATGAAGACGGCAGCGTTCTCGTTTAATTGGTCGAGGGTGAAATTGGTTTTACCGACACCGATATGAACGATGGCTTGCTTGTCGACACGATATTCGACCTTACCAGCCTTAGATTCCTTGACGGCTTTCTCGATATCGAGAGTGACGGTACCAGCCTTTGGATTTGGCATCAAACCCTTAGGGCCGAGCAAGCGAGCGAACTTACCAAGTTTTGGCATGTAAGCTGGGGTAGAAATGAGAACGTCGAAATTGATAATTCCCTTTTCGAGTTGCTTGATGAATTCGGCATCTTCAGCGATGTCAGCACCGGCAGCTTTAGCTTTCTTACATTCATCTTCTGGAGCGAAAACGGCGACGCGAACAGTCTTACCGTTACCGTTTGGTAGAACGATGGTGGTACGAATGTTTTGGTCAGCTTGGCGTGGATCGACACCAAGACGAGCGTGAATTTCAATAGTAGCATCGAATTTAGCTGGGTTGGTTTCGACAGCAAGCTTAATAGCGTCGGTGAGGCTGTAGGCCTTAGTCTTGTCGATGTTCTTGTAAGCAGCTTGGTATTTTTTACCACGGCGTTCAAGAACTGGACGAGTGACTGGCTTGGCACCCTTTGGCTTCTCCTCGAGGGCTTCTTGCTTGTGCTCTTCGGCACGGGCTTTGCGCTCTTCTTCAGCCTTAACTTCTTCGAGGTGCTTCTTAGATTTTTTACCAGATTTGGCAAATTTCTCTTGTGTCTCGATAGTTTCGACTGGAGTTTGGTTTAATTCTTCAGTAGATTTGATTTGTTCTTCTGACATTTGATTTCTTTCTGTGGTAATAACGAGCGAACTCTCCCACGGTTAATTAATTTTAATCAATTATTCGGCGATGGTGACACCCATAGAGCGGGCAGTACCAGCGACGGTTTTGATAGCACCTTCAAGATCGACAGCGTTCATTTGCTTCATCTTGATATTGGCGATTTTCTCAAGTTGTTCACGAGTGATGGATCCAACTTTTTCGGTGTTTGGACGACCAGAACCTTTTTGAAGCTTTAATTCTTCGCGAATTAAATCATCGACTGGTTGACCGAGGCAAACCCAATCAAAAGTGCGATCATCGAAAACGCGGATGTGAACGATCACGTTCTTGCCGGCGAATTCTTTGGTTTTGTCGTTAAATGGATTAATGAAATCCATCATGTTTAGGCCCCATTGACCCAAGGTTGAACCAACTGGAGGACCTGCGGTGGCCTTACCACCAGGGATGCGTAACTTTAAGTTACCAATTACTTTTTTTGCCATAATATATTTACTCCTAATTAGAGCGCGTAACGGATATATTCTAACATATTTCTTCAAAAAATACTAGGAAAAAGTGTCAGAGGTGAAAAAACAGAGTAGACGAAGTCCACTCTGTTTCAAGATAATATAATCGAGCCTTTATTCACCAATAATCTTGGTACCAGTTTTTCCTTCAATGGCATTGATGGCGTTCTCTGGATTGGTGATAATGCAGGTACGATTTTTGCCACTGGAAACGAAGCTAATGCCTGCTTCAATCTTTGGTAGCATACTACCAGCCGCAAATTCACCCTTTGCGATATATTTAAAGGCCTCATCGGCGGTGAGAGTTTTGAGATTTTCCTCATTGTCTTTTTTGAAGTTGATTTTGACGTTCTCGACCGCGGTGAGAATTAGTAGAATATCGGCATCGATAGTTTCGGCCAGTTTTTCGGCGGCGAAATCTTTATCGATGACAGCTTCGAGGCCAACTAGACGTCCGTATTCGTCGTAATAAACTGGAATACCGCCACCACCACCGGCCACGATAATGGCACCATTGCCGAGGGCGATTTCGACGAGTTCCGATTCGATAATCGAAAGTGGCATTGGGGAAGGGACGACTTTGCGCCAGCCGCGACCAGCATCTTCCTTAACGGTGAAGTGGCGTTCCTTGCTGAGCTTTTTGGCTTCTTCTTCAGTGTAGAATGGGCCGATTGGCTTGCTCGGATTCTTAAAAGCTGGGTCATCTTTAGAAACTAGGACCTGTGTCACGATAGCCGCGATGGGTTTTTTAATTCCCTCGGATTCGAGTTGGTTACGCATGGCGTTTTGTAGCCAATAACCAATTTGACCTTGAGACATAGCGCCAGCAACATCGATTGGCATGGTCGGAGTTTTTTCGGTATTAATAGCTTCTTCGTGAAGAATAATATTACCGATTTGGGGGCCATTGCCATGTACGATGACTAATTGGTGGCCAGCCGCCACGAGCTTGGCAAGCTCCTTGGCGGTCTGGTTGGCGACTTCGAGTTGATCTTTGGCGGTAGCTTTGCCATCACGGCTTAAGGCATTACCTCCGAGAGCAACGACGATTTTGGCCATGATTAAATTATTCCCATAACGAAGACGGCGACTAGGCTAATAATGACGAAGACTACCATAAGTGGGGCTACGCGCTTAATCCAGGTCTTGTAGGAAACGCCAGATATGGTGAGTCCGGCCATCAATGAAGCGATAGTAGGGGCAAGCATATTGAGTAAGCCATTGGCGTTAGCAAAAGCCACTACCATGGTTTCCTTATTGCTACCTACGAGCTCAGAGACTGGTGCAATAATTGGCATGGAAGCCGCAGCGAGACCAGAGGAAGATGGGATGATGAAGGAAAGTGGGAGGTAGAAAATGTAAGCCAAAACTCCGACGAGACCGCCATTGAAATTGGCGAGGCCTTTTTCACCCCAGTGAATAATCGTGTCTTCAATACCACCAGCGCGCATGACAATGGAAACACCAGCAGCAACGGCAATAATCACAGCGACACTTAAGAGGTCTTCAGAGCCCTTAATGAAAGTATCGGTGATGGAGACATTTTTCTTGCTAAATTCTTTATGGTAGATGAAAGCAATTACTGCAGTCGAGATGAGGAAAAGAGCGGAAATTTCATTAAAGTACCAAGTGCCGAGGGCGCCGTTGTGATTGACGCCAAGGACGGTAGAGAATACTGGGATACCAGCAAGGAACTCGTGTAAGCCATCGAAGAAATTGATTTTGAAATCGCCCCAAGGAATGAGGGAAATAATCATAATCACGAAGGTGGCAGCGAACACTCCCATAATGAATTTACGTTTGAAGTTATATTCTGGCACACTGTCAAGATCGATTGGCTTAAAAGTGGCAGCGATAGAAGAATCGTCAGCGTATTTACCAGCTTTAACCTTCTTTGCGTAGTTCATGACGAAAAGAATGGCAAGTACAAGCATAGCAATGAGTACGAGCATTTGAATCCAGAGGATGCTGCCGAGTTGAACGTCAGCGGTTCTCGCGGCAATACCAGTAGAAAATGGGTTGACCGTGGAAGCTAGCACGCCGACTCCGCCACCTAAAACAATCATCATTATGGCGGTCATGGAATTGTATCCAGCGGCCATCATGACTGGGATAATAAGGGCATAAAAGGCGACAGCTTCTTCTTGCATACCGTAAGTGGTACCACCAATGGCAAACAAGGTCATCAAAATTGGAATAAGATAAATTTCTTTACCGTTCATCTTCTTAAGTAGACCACCTAAGGCTGCATCAAGGGCGCCAGTTTTCATGGTAATACCAAGGAAACCACCGAGAATCAAAACAAAGACGATGACATCGAGACGGTCGGCCATGCCTTTGATTGGAGCCATAAAGACGTCCCAAAGACCTTGGCGATGATCGACGGTAGTGACTTCTCCGGTTTCTTCGTCTACGGTGCGTTCGACTTTGTCGATGCGCTGGTAGGTGCCGGCTTCGCGAATTTCCTGAGACGGATTATTCGGATCTTTAATCATATTGTATTTACCAGATGGAATAACCCAGGTTAGGGCCGCCATCAGGCCGATGATCGCAAACAAAACAGCAAAAGCCGATACCTTCTTGGTATGATGGGCTTTTTGTTTTGGTTGTTGATTCACCTTTTGAGGTTTTTCAACCATATATGTCCTTTCATATAAGTTTGTTTTATATGATTTAAGTATAACACTTATATTAAAAAAGAAGCAGGGGGTCTGCTTCTTTTTTGTTGTGGAAAACTGAAATCAGTCTGGATTTTGGGTAGATTTTTTTGGGGATTTTAGAGAGTTAAGTCCATAACTGCTTCAATGGTATAAACCCGATTTTCCGCTTGATCAAAGACGGCACTGTTCGGACCGTAGAAGACCTCGTCGGAGACTTCCATGGCATCAAGGCCGTACTGTTCGAGAATTTCTTTACCAATCGTAGTGTTCTTGTCGTGGAAGGCTGGCAAACAATGTAAGAAAATAGTGTTTTTCTTGCGAGTAGCCTGCATCAGTTCATGATTAACTTGATAGG
This sequence comes from uncultured Candidatus Saccharibacteria bacterium, assembly GCA_963542535.1. GTDB lineage: Bacteria > Patescibacteriota > Saccharimonadia > Saccharimonadales > Saccharimonadaceae > Nanosyncoccus. The sequence continues at coordinate 6,425 of CAUTXD010000002.1, read as the reverse complement.
ATTTAAGCAGATTAATGCGTTCTTCAAATTTATCTTCTTCGCCCATGGAAACCCAAACGTCAGTATAGATCGCATCGGCATCGGCGACGGCTTCGTAAGGATTTTCCACGATTTTGATCGTGGCACCAGTTTGATATTTTTCAATCAAGGCATTACATTCATCGATAAGAGATTGTTCTGGGAAAAGCTCGCGAGGAGTGCCGATAGAAAAATGGAGACCAAGGAGAGCGGAAGCAATCATTAAAGTATTGGCGACGTTGTTGCGACCATCTCCAACGTAAGTGAGATGGGCGCCACGCAGATGGCCCACGTGTTCCTTGATGGTCAACATATCGGCGAGACCTTGAGTTGGGTGGAATTTATCGGTTAGACCGTTCCAGACTGGGACGCCAGCGTATTTGGCGAGTTCTTCGACAGTCTCATGAGCAAAGCCACGGAATTCAATACCGTCAAACATACGACCAAGCACTAGAGCGGTGTCGCGGATGGATTCTTTTTTACCAAGTTGAATATCGTCTTTGCCGAGATATTCAGCGTGCATGCCGAGATCACGAGCGCCACAAACGAAGGCACAACGAGTCCTGGTCGAAGCTTTTTCGAAGAGAAGAGCAATAGTTTTCCCTTCGTGGTTCTTGTTGGAAACGCCAGTGAGCTTATTATTTTTGAGTTGTTTGGCGGTTTCAAGCATGGTCTGAATTTCGCGTGGTGTGAAGTCTTTGAGGGTCAAAAATGAGCGACCTTTAAGATTTAACATTAGATTTCCTCCCTGAAGAGTGGCATAGACATACAGCGAGGACCACCACGGCCACGACCGAGTTCACTACCAGTGACCTCGATAACTTTGAGACCAGCTTTGCGTAAGGCTTCATTGGTGACATAGTTACGATCGTAGGTGATTACGACGCCTGGAGCGATGGCGAGGGTATTGGAACCGTCATTCCATTGTTCACGAGCAGCCGCGATTGGGTCGCCATTGCCACATTGAATGAGTTGAACTTTTGGTACACCCAGGGATTCGGCTAAGACATTGGTGAGGTCACGACGATGAGTCACTTCGTAGCCAACGTGGGTATTAGACTTATCAAGTACATAGATATCGAGTTCACCACCAGCGGTGATAATTTCTGGATGGACGGAGAATTTGTCATAATCAATCATGGTGAAGACGGTGTCGAGGTGCATAAAGGCACGCTTAGCCGGAATTTTAATAGCGAGGACGCGGGTAAATTCGGAGTCATGGAAGAGGCGTGAAGCGATACGTTCGATAGCTTCAGCTTCGGTACGCTCAGAGATACCAATGGCGACAGTGTGCTTATTTAAAACTAGTTCATCACCACCTTCGACGGAAAAGCGATTGTTGCGGTTGTACCAAACAGGAATATTTTGGTTGGCAAAACGTGGATGATACTTCAAGATATATTGCATGAAAAGTGATTCACGACGACGGGCTGGCCAGTGCATCTTATTAATGGTGAGGCCGTTGCCGATAGCGGCAGCTGGGTCGCGAGTGAAATAAAGATTTGGCATTGGGTCAAGATAGAATGGATAATCATTGACCATGAAATGATGAAGTTGTTTATTGGTAGGTTCCATGTCTTCAACTTCACTTTTTTTGACACCGGCCATGACCTTGCGCACCATGGTGAGTGGGTCAAGAGTTTGCAGATAATTAACGATGGCAAAAGTTGAGAAAGTTTCCTCTTGTTTAGAGGCGCGAACCATTTCGACGATAAAGCGATCACGCACTTCTTCATTGGCAAGAGCTTCAGCGGCGAGTTGATCAAGATAAAGTACTTCCACCCCGTTTTCGCGTAAGACGTTAGCGAAGGCGTCATGTTCTTCTTGTGCGACCTTTAAGTATGGCACGTCGTCGAAAAGCATACGGCTCATATATTCGGGAGTGAGGGCCTCGAGTTCTTCGCCTGGACGGTGAAGAAGTACGGTTTTGAGGCGACCAATTTCCGAATTAACTTGGATTTGTGGTTCCATTGAATTCTCCATTTAAGATTTTCTATAAGCTGATTATAGCATAAGCAATTAAAATAAATCAGTCTTGATAATAAATCAGCCTCGATAATAGATCGGGATTAATGAATTAAAAAATCAGACCTCGAAATGAGATCTGATTTTAACTAAAGAATCTTTATGGAATTAGTCAATTTTTTTAACTTGAAGGGCATCAAGTTCGACTGGCGTTTCACGGCCGAACATAGAAACCATGACGCGAAGCTTACCCTTGCTGGAGTCGATTTCGGCAATAGTACCTTCGAAACCCTTGAATGGGCCATCGGTGATGGCGATCACTTCGTTAAGTGCGTAGTTGACGGAATATTTTGGATCTTCTACGCCCATACGCTTCTTGATTTTGTTAATTTCCTTTTCGGAAACTGGGGTTGGCTGGGTGCCAGTACCGACGAAGCCAGTGACGCCTGGGGTGTTGCGAATGATATACCAAGTTTCATCAGAGAGACGCATTTGAACGAGGACATAACCCTGGAAAATTTTGCGATCGACGATTTTACGCTTGCCATTCTTAATTTCGATTTGTTTTTCTTTTGGTACGATAGCATCGAGGATTTTACCTTTGAATTCAGCACTATCGAGACGTTGTTTGATGGATTCGGCGACCTTATCTTCGTAGCCACTGTAGGTGCTTACGGTGTACCATTGGAGGGTGTCGTCATAACGGTTTACTGCCATGTGATTTCCTTTTTCTCTTTCCTATTTCAATAAATTATTAAACAATAATGTAAACAATGCGTCAAGTACCATAATGAGCGCGGCGAAGATGACGGTGTATATAATAACGGCGAAGACGAGCTTCCAGGTCATTTTACGATTTGGCCAACGCACTTGCTTGAGTTCTTGCCAAGACTCCGCGAGATAGCGGAAGAAAGCGCGAATCGGAGTGGTGATGAAGAGCAAGAAACGAATGAGTGGATTCTTGGATTTTTCATTTGAGGCTTTTTTGGCCTTCTTGGCGGCCAGTTTTTCGGCTTTTTTCTCTAATTTGGCAAGCTTTTTTGCATTTTTAAGGGACTTTTTGTCATTGGTTTCTGATTCTGTGGCATCCGCGCGGATTTCGGCGTTGTCTTGAATCGGTTTTTTAGGTTCTGGATTTTTGCCAGAAGTTTTGGTCTTCTCTGAATTTTTTGACCCAGATTGACCGGCTTTGATGCGGGTGATATGCGCCATATACTCCTTCCATAAAAAATAGTCTGATAATCAGACTGTCAAGTAGATTGTAGCATGTAAAGATAGTTTTGACAACTTTTTTACTGATTTTTGGGTGGAAAATAAAGTTTCTGGTCTTTGATTTCTTCGGGCAGGTAGCTTTTTTGATGGTGGAAATTAGCTTCCCATTTATAATCTTTGCCATAGCCTAGATTTTTCATGAGTTTGGTCTCGGGATTGCGAATCTCAAGCGGGATAGGCAAGTGACTGGTGTTTTTGGCAAGAGCCTTGGCACGACCCCAGGCGTCATAACTAGAACGATCCTTTTTAGATTTGGCGAGGGCTATAGCTACATGCGAGAGAATAATTCCCCCTTCCGGCATACCAACTTTTTCGACGGCAGAAAAAGCCGACTCGGCGAGCGTGAGGGCGCCATTACCAGCGAGGCCGATATCCTCGGAGGCAAAAATTACCATACGGCGAGCAATGAATTTGGGATCCTCTCCACCTTCAATCATGCGGGCGAGATAGTAGAGTGTAGCGTCGACATCGCTACCGCGCATGGATTTAATGAAGGCGGAGATTGTATCGTAATGACGATCACCGGATTTATCAAAATAATTGACCTTATTGTTTAGGGTTTTAGTGACAAAATCGAGAGTAAGTTTATTTTTGAGTGAAAGACAGAGTTCGAGGTCGCCAAGTGCCGAACGGGCGTCGCCGTGACTTAAGTGAGCGAGAAAATCGATGACTTCAGGGTCGATTTTGGCATTAGGGTATTCTTTCTCGATGGCGCGGAGCAGAATGTCTTTGATATCAGAACCTTTTAAGGTAGATAAAATCACTACGCGACTACGTGAAATGAGAGCGGGGATGACTTCGAAGCTCGGATTTTCTGTAGTGGCGCCAATCAGAGTGATGAGGCCAGATTCGACATGAGGCAAAAAGGCATCCTGTTGGGCTTTATTGAAACGGTGAATCTCGTCGATAAAAAGCAAGGTGCGGACTTTGAGGTTCCAGTTTTGGCGCGCGCGTTCGACCACTTGTTCGACATCGGATTTATGAGCGGTGACGGCGGAAAGTTCGACGAAGTCAGCGTCGAGCTCTTTGGCAATAATGCGAGCGAGAGTGGTTTTACCAGTACCAGGAGGACCCCAGAAGATGAGATTGGTAGGTTCCTTAGATTTGATTAATTCTGTGAGAATTTTACCCTTACCGATAATAGTTTTTTGCCCAAAAACCTCGTCGAGACTTTGTGGTCGCATGCGTTCGGCAAGAGGTTTTCTCAAATCATTAAATTCCATAGTTTTAGTTTAGCACAGAGAGAAAAAATGGTATAATAAGAAAAAATAAAGGAGAAATATGGCTGATTTTAACAAAATCTTGACCCCAGGTGACTACGAAAATGGTGAACTTAATGTCGTCATCGAAATCCCTACTGGTTCAAATCACAAAATTGAATGGGACCGCAAAAATGCTTGCTTCATGCTTGACCGTGTTGAGCCAATGGCATTTGCAAAACCTTGTAATTATGGTTTTATCCCACAAACTCTTGATGAGGATGGCGATGAGCTTGATGTTTTGATGATTACCGATCAGCCTCTTACTACCGGCATCTACATGAAAGCTCGCATTCTTGGTGTAATGAAGTTTGTTGACTCTGATGAGGTTGACGATAAGATTATTTGTGTGCCGGAAGACGATCGCAATAACGGTGATAAGTACCAAACTTTGGAAGATTTGCCAAAGCAATTGATCCGCCAAATCGAATTTCACTTCAATCACTACAAAGATTTAAAGAAGCCTGGTACTACCGAAGTGAAAGGTTTCTTCGGTGCGGAGGAAGCTAAGGAAGTAGTGAAGGAAGCAATTGCTCGCTGGAACGCTCAAGCTTAATTGGTCTTAGTAAAAAATAGATCTCTCCGGGGATTTATTTTTTATGCATAAGACAAATAAACGATGATGCTTTTGTCTAAAATAATAGTAATTTATTAACGTTCGTTAACGATGCGGTCTTCGAGATTTCGACCAAGAGGAGTGAGTTTAGTCGGATTAAAATTTTGATTAAGTGAAATCACGATATATTTACGGTCTTCATATTTTGGCAAATCTTTAAATTCGAGAATGGAGACTTCACTAAAATATGTGAGAGTGTTTGCGACGGTCTCGGTTTTTAATTTGGCGGAAGCGTAATCGAAGATAGTGGCTTTATTGATGCCGGAAATAAGGGCAAAATGATCGCCGGTGACGAGAAGATGTGCGAAGAATTGATTCCAGTTTTCGGACTGAAGATTTTCGGAGTTATAAATAAACTTGGTGAGCTTTAGATAGTCAGTCGCGGTGAGAGTGATGTTACTTCCAGAAATTTTGAGATGTTCTAGGTCCATTTTGGTAAGAAGGTTTTCTAGTACAGCGTCAGAAAGTTCGGCGCGAAGGGCGTCCTTGCAGTTGGTATTTTCGGAAGTGAAAAGTTCATTTAGGCAATCTTGACGAGAGAGTGCGGTTTGATTTTTGAGATTGATTTGATCATCAAGGTGGAAGCTTCCATCACTGAGGCGGCGATAATTTTCGTAGGCGACTAGGAGACTAACGAGATTTGGGTCGGTAAAAGTTTTAGTGTCGTTAAAGCGACCAACAATATCAGAATTCGTGAGATCGTAAATTAAAACCGATGAGTCTTCGGTAATTCCCTGTTCTCGGCGCCAATCGTCGATGAGATATTGTAAATCAATGCGGTGCGGCGCACGTTTTGCGGCAACTTCAGTAATCTCCGGTTTTTTATTTTCAGCCTTATCGGCGGTATTTGAAAGGAGCTTAAGTAGAGAAACTACGCCAAAAGCAATGGCAAATACACCAAGAATAGTACCGAGTACGATAAAGAAAATTTTGAGAAAACTAGGTTTACTATTTTTGGTTAATTCTTCGAGATTAATATCGTCTTGCATCTTAAAATTATTTTATCATATTTAGCACATGCGGTATAATAATAAGTATATGGGCTTTTTGAAAGGACTTTTTAAAAAAGAAGAAGCGAAAGCAAATTCTTTGGTGAATGTAAAATCGCCGAGCGGTAGCTTGGTTTTTGAATTTAACTTAAAGAACGGTATCCTTGGTTATCGAGTATTAAAAAATCAAGAAGTATTACTGAGTAATTCTAGGCTCGGTTTTGAAATTTACAATGAAAAGCCAATTGCAGAAAATTTGGGGGTGGTGAGGATTTTGCCAAAATTTAAGGATGAAACTTGGCAGAG
>CAUTXD010000001.1:0-38325 GCA_963542535.1 uncultured Candidatus Saccharibacteria bacterium | reverse complement strand
ATCAATGGAAAAACACTACGAAATTACCACGTTTCAAAATCGAAACTCAAATTCCGGGGACTTTCACGGTTTATAATTCCCTAGCTGCCACGGCGGTGGGATTAATTCTCGGACTTTCGGAAGAACAAATTCATGATGGTATATACAGCCTAGAGTCAGTCGAAGGACGGATGAATCGCATCAATGAAGGGCAGGATTTTACCGCAATTGTGGATTATGCACATACGCCGGACGCATTCTTAAAAGTATTTGAGGCAATTAAATCCGCACGCACAGATAAGACTAAGGTAATCTCACTCTTTGGGGGAGCGGGTCGCCGCGATGAGTCCACACGAGAAGAGCGCGGAGAGATCGGAGCAAAAAATAGCGACTTCATCGTGATAACCGAAGATGACTCACGCGACGAAGATCCACAACTAATTATGGAAGAATTTGCGAAAGGTGCTGAAAAACAGGGGTTCGTGCGCGGGAAAAATCTCTTCTTGATTCAAGACCGCAAGGAGGCCATTCGTAAGGCTCTGAGTCTGGCTAAAAAGAATGACATCGTATTAGTGCTGGGTAAGGGTCACGAAAAAACCATTCTAAGGAGAGACAAGGCGGTGCCTTTCGAAGATATTAAAGTGACAAGTGAACTACTAAAAGAAATGAAGAAGTAGCAAGTAGTAAAAATAAAAAAAGACACCGTGAAGGTGTCTTTTTGATTATTCAGTTTCTTCCTGATTAACTTCGAAGTCAGCAATACCGTTGATGATGTGCTCTTTTGAAAGATTGAGAGCTTGGCCAATAGTAGCAGCACAGGCCATGTAGGAGATATTTGGCTCCCCAGTAAGGAAGGAAGCGACATTGAAGCGATAACCGTGATAGTTTAATTCAGCTTCCGAACCCTTCTTATAAAGCTTACTATTTTCAATACGTAAATCAGAATTATAATCCGTACCGTAGGTCAAGGTATTGGTCACGCCCTTAAAGACGGCAAAGTCAAGATAGTGGCGGTCGTCACGATTAAGCACGACTGAATCTGGATTCATAGAGAATAAAGTATTTTCGGCTTCGAGATATTCCTCAGCTGTAAGATCAGAGAGACTGGCTGGGACAAAATCCGTCAAAGCAGCGACCTGAATTGGCATCTTATAAAAGACATCCTTGCGCAAAGAATGAGCTGGCGCCGTCAAAACCAGATAATCGACATCAGCCTTCCAAGCGTCCTTAATAAATTTATAGAGATTACCAACCTTAATTTCTTCATCAGAAGCCAGGATTGCTGGGCGGAAGCCAGCCTGCTTCAGCATGTAGTAAACATAATAAGCGGTCACCGTTTTACCGGTGGTGCCAGTAATACAAATGATTTTAAGGTCCTTCAAAATTTTTTCGTAATAGTACGCGAGAAGTCTAACCTTGAGACTCTTCGGACGGGATTTGAGATTTGCTGCATTGTCCATATCTTAAATATATCACAGTTCGGGGCAAAAAATAAAACCAGAGATGAATTCTGGTTTTATTTATTCAGTTTGATTTTATTCAGTTTGGTTTTAACGCCAAAGTGAATCTAAAGTATTTAAGCTATCCACGATACTATTAGTACTGCTTTTAATCAAAGAAGCGCTAATCAAAGTAATAGCAAGGGCGATGATAGCAGCAACAATAATATTAACGATCACCTTCTTGTCATTCTTAAGATCAAGTTCTTGATTCATAGCTTCGTAAACCACGAGACCGGAAAAAATCATACCTGCATAACCAATAGCACCAGCAATCGGAGCAGAAATATTCAAGAGAAGTGGCGAAATAAGGCTAGCGGTAAGAATCCAACCGAAGGAAGCGACAGAAACAACGGTAACCAAACGGAAGTAATTCAATTCGTTTTTCTTCATAATGAGGCCAGCGAGGTAGTAAATACCAGCGATGGCAGCGATAGTGGCTAGAACAATCAAGAAATTACCGATAGTGTTTTGAAACCAATCGAATTTATTTAAGAGACTAAAATCAAGACCGGCTTTCTTAGTACCAAAAAGTGAAGCTGGGTGAGAAACGGTTCTAAAAATAGCAAAAATTAAGCTAAAAACAGTGTAGGTACCTGCAGCAATAACTGGAAGGAGCCAACTATTATTAAAATCAGAATAGCCTGCAATTCCCTTCTTTACACCAGTGACTGGGTTTTTAAAAACCGAGAGAATAAAAGAAACGGCTGGGATCTTTTTAAATTTCTCGAAGTTTTCATTAATTTTTTCTTTGGCAGCACTCGCAGCGTTTTTGACTGAAGTGGTTTCTTTGGTGCTTGCAGGAGCTTTTTCCGAAGCGGTTTTTCCCATAGAAATCCTTTCTGAATAATTAAATACGATTTAAGTATAACACACTAAAAATAGAGGTGGAATAAAAAATCGGCTAGTGGTTAGTCGATTATTTTTAGAGATTTAGGAATTTAGATTAAATGATTAACCGATCAGTTTTAGAGTTTTAGGAATTCAAGTTGAAGAGTTCGAGATAGGCTTCAGTGACCTTAGCCGGAGCACCATCTTCGATAATTTTACCTTTTTCAATAAGGATAGCACGATCACAATAAGCCATCACATTTTCCATAGAGTGGGTTACTAGAATCACGGTTTGCTTACCATGAAGTGAAGCAAAATAATCGTTACATTTTTTCTGAAAGGCAGCGTCACCGACGGCGAGCACCTCATCAAGAATTAGAATATCACCACGAGCACGAATCGCAATCGAAAAGGCGAGACGTACTTGCATGCCAGAAGAATAATTTTTTAGTTTCTGATCCATGAATTCTGGAAGTTCGGCAAAATTCACAATATCATCATACATAGCATCCATTTCTTGGTTGGAAAAACCAAGCATAGCACCATTCAAATAGACATTTTCGCGACCAGTGAGTTCAGGATTAAAACCAACACCAAGTTCGATAAATGGCACAAGTGAACCATCGATCTTAATCTTACCCTTGGTAGGGGTGTAAATCTGGGAAAGTAACTTCAAGAGAGTAGATTTACCAGAACCATTACGGCCGACGATACCGAGAAATTCACCATCATAAACCTTGAAACTAACATCTCTTAAGACCTGTTGTTCGGTATAACCTTTGATGCCGCGAAGACGATTAAAAATCACTTGTTTCAAACCAAAAGAGCGCTCGGTAGGAAGTTTAAAAGTCTTAGAAAGATGTGAAACAGTGATGGCTACTTTACGTTCCTGTGTTTTTTCGGCGGATTTTTCAGTAGACTTTTGAATAGATTTTTGAGTTTTCGACATTAGGCTTCCTCCGCAAAATATTTAGAGTGTTTTCGGAAATAGATACTACCGATAGTTAAAACAAATAAAGTGATTAAGACTGGAATAAAACGCAAGAAAATATTATCAATAAAATTCCAAACGGTGATAGATTGATCTGTAATTAAAAGATACCTAGCGTCCTGAATGACCTGGGCGATAGGATTTAAAAGTAGAACTTTCGCAGCCAAAGCACTACTAGCAGAGACCATGGTAATCGGATAAATAATCGGCACGGCATAAAAGAGAGCCTGCATCAAGACTTCCCAAATGGAAGAAATGTCGCGATATTTAACATTGATGGAACCGAGGAAAAAAGCAATACCGAGACTGAGAAGATAAAGCTCCAGAATCACCAGTGGCGCAAGTAGCCAAGTGAAGGAAGGTGTAACACCATTAAGTAAGGCAAAAACGATAATCACACAAAGATTAATTAAGAAATTAATTAAGGCAGTGATGGTAGACGAAACAACGATAATCCACTTGGGAAAACTAATTTTACGAAGTAGGTCACTCCGGCCGACGATAGCCTGGATACCTTGGCTAGTACATTCGGTAAAGAAGCTCCAGAAAACTGTACCGGTCATTAGATAGACAGAATAATGTGGAATATCTCCACCCATTTTCAAAATTTTAGCAAAAACGGTATACAAAATGGCAAATAAAAGCATTGGACGAAGGACGGCCCAAAGATAACCGAGGACGGAACCTTGATAGCGGATTTTAAAGTCAGTTTTGACTAATTCCTTCAGAAGAATGCTATTTTTACGGCTCCAAATTTTTGGAATATTCATAAATAAATTATATCATATACGAGTTTTGACAAGGGTGCATGTTATAATCAAAATAAATGAAACCATTAATTTCTGTAATTATTCCAATCTATAATACGGGAGATTCGGCAGTCAAGTTGCTGAATAAATTGACTAAGCAAAGCTACGAAAATTTAGAAATCATTTGCGTGGACGACGGATCGAAAGACGGTAGTTTTGATTTGGTCTCGGAATTTATTAGGCAGAGTAAACTAAAAAATAAAAACCTGAACATGACGATTCTGCGCCAAAAAAATCAGGGCGCAGCGGGGGCGAGAAATTTGGGACTAAAAAAAGCTTCGGGAGAATATGTCACCTTCATCGATTCGGATGATGAGGTAAAGAAAACTCATATCGAAGATTTATTTAAAAGCTTAGAAAAAGATCCGAGAAATGCTCTTTCGGTTTGTGGCTACGTTTACCGTCGTTTAAGAATGCAGACGGAAAAAAATTTCTTTACTAATGAAATTTGGACGGGACTGGAGGAAGTGAATTTTCGCGCTTATATTTTAAGTTTACTGGCGAGTGACGGCCGGATGTATGCGGCGATTAATAAAATGTTCCGACTTTCCGTGATAAAAAAGACGAAAGTGGAGTTTCCGGTGGGTTGGGATTTTGCAGAAGACACGATGTTTGTTTTACGATATTTGAAAGCGGCGGAGGAAGCTGGTTTTAATCGAATCGGCATAGTTCTGAAAGCCAATTATATTTATAACTACGGTACTGAAACAAGCACGGTGGCAAGTTCATCGATGAAATTTAATAACTGGCAGAAATCTTTCCAGAATATTACAAAATGGGCGGAAGATAAAAATGATTCGACAGAAATTAAGGACCTAAAACAAAAGTGGCTAAAAAAATTATATCTGCGTTTTAAAATTTCTCATGCTTTGGCAGTAGCGAGAAGTGCGATGTCGCTGACAAAAAAATGGAAGTATCTAAATCCAGTGGTACTTCCTCTGGCAAGTCTGGCCGCGAAAATTCGCAAATAAGTTTATTTAAATTTAATTTTAGGAAGAATGCGCGGAGTGCGCTTGGCGTATTCTAGATATTCTTGACCAAATTTTTTAGCCAACCATTTCTCTTCTGTATTTTGCATAAAAACTACGAGATATAAATAAAAGAAAAGAATAAATCCGAGCATAAATATATTATGAGCGGTGATTAAAATTCCACTAAAAATAAAGAAAAAAGCCGTATAAATCGGGTGACGCGTGACGGAATAAATTCCAGTAGTGACGAGTTTACCGGATTGAATTTCGTGGGCGATATTTTGAATTAACACGGCATAAATCCAGAAAAAGATACCGGTCAAAATTAAAATAGTACCGAGGAGGAGAAAAGATAGATCGAAATATAGAATTTCACCAGCCTGAAAAAATCCCTGCCGTTTTAAGCGAAAAGCCAGTACGGTAATTAAGCTACAAGTAATTACATAAATTGGCCCCACACCGAAAACCGGCAAGGATGATTTTTTCATAAGACTCCTTTATTTAGCGGAATCGAGGAAGTTAATCGTATCGCGCATCGCATCCTCAATAGTGTGCGTAGTTTCCCAGTTCAATTCCCTCTTAGCTTTAGAAGGATCGGCAAAGATTTCGGCGAGATCACCTGGACGACGGTCAGCAAAATGATGTGGCAAGGCAGCATGATTAGCTTCTTCGAAGGCATGCATGATTTCGAGCACGGAAGTACCGCGACCGGAACCGAGATTATAGATGGAAGTACCAGTCTTAGCAAAAGCTTGCATGGATTTCAAATGGCCAAGAGCGAGATCGACGACGTGAATGTAATCACGAATACAAGTACCATCACGTGTATCATAATCATTGCCGTAGATGGCGAGTTCTTTAATTTCACCACTTCTGACTTTCATAACGATTGGCATGAGATTGTTTGGAATACCGTTTGGATCTTCACCAAGCAGACCAGATTCGTGAGCACCAACTGGATTGAAGTAGCGCAAGATTACTACAGACATTTCTGGACGAGCCACCGCTTCGGCTTCCAGGATTTTCTCGATTACATGCTTGGTTTCGCCGTATGGATTAGTAATAGCGACGCCGGTAGTGAGATCTTCGCTAAGTTTGCCGGAGTTCTTTGCGCCGTAAACGGTAGCGGAAGAGCTGAAAATGATCTTATTAACGTTAAATTCGGCCATACATTTCAAGAGATTGACGGTACCTTGAACGTTGGTTTCGTAATATTCGAGGGGTTTTTCGATAGATTCAGCCACAGCTTTTAATCCTGCAAAGTGGATGGCAGCTTCAAAATCGTGAGACTGAAAAAGTTCACGCATGCCTTTAAGATCTAAAATATCAATTTTGTGAAATTCCGGCTTGGTGCCGGTGAGGGTAGCGATTTTATCGAGAACTTCGATTTTACTATTAAATAGATTATCGATAATTGTAACTTCGTGACCAGCCTTGGTTAATTCTACGACAGTATGTGAACCAATGTAGCCAGTACCTCCAGTAACGAGAATTTTCATGTTGGTTGACTCCTTTTTATTAAAGCGCTTCGCTAATAGCTTTTGCGCGTTTTTCCCAAGTTTGTTCTTTGGCTTGTTCTAGTAGTTTATCGCGTATTTTTTTACTTTTTACATCTTTAATCGCTTGTTTTAGACATTCGGCAAATTCATTATTATTTTTGGCCATATAGACATATTCGTAGCCTTTACATTCATTCAAATCTCTCGTACAAACCGTTGGTAAACCTGCAGCCATATATTCAAATAATTTTACTGGGGATGTAGCTGTAGCAATTTCACCGTGTTTAAATGGAATAATTGCACAATCGAAAAATTTAGTATATTTTGGTAAATCTTCGTAATTTTTCGATCCAAGATTATGAATATTTTTATAATTAGCCAGCTCACTAGCTGCACCGTTATAATCTATACCAAGTAAAACAAATTCCCATTCTGGGTGTTCTTTTGCTGTTTCATTGATTAAATCAAAATCAATCCATGGAGCCAAAGCACCGTAAAAGCCGATAATTGGTTTTTTAGAATTATAAATTTTCCTAAGGTCTAATGGACAATTTTGAGTATTATTGTGACTATAATCAAAATGTTCAACATTTACGGCATTACTAGCCATAATAATTTTATGTTTTTTACCAGCAAGATGTTCGTCAAGCTGATTATATAATTTTTTAGCAGTAGCTAAACATAACACTGGAGATAATTTATTAAGATTATCCCAAACTTTTAATTGAATGCTTAAGTCGCCCGAAATATCTTCATGAAATTCATCAAGAAAATCATAAATAATTTCAAAACCATATTCTCTAACCTCGTTTAATTCTTTATACGAGGTTGGCATGTTGTTTGGAGTTAAGAAATATAACTTCTGATCAGACTCGGCAAAAGCTTGCAAAAGATCCTTATTATTTATGGTTACCAAATTATCTTTAATTATACGAAATTGATTTAATGGATTGTCTTCAAGATATATAACAAAAAAACCTAGTTTCGTAAGCTGATCAGCAAGATGATGCGGGCGTTGTTTTAACTTTGTATCCCATGGAATACTATTCAAGACAATAACCTTTTCGTATTGTTTTGACATATCAAGAATCTGACGACTCTTGTTTTTTATTTTACGCTCTATCTGCTTAGCGCGTATTTTTTCAGATACACCAGTAACAGAGTCAATAATATCCCTACGCTTGGTGTTAATAGGAAAAATCCCATTAAAGCCTGTGGCAATTTTTTCAGCAAATTTAAATCTCTTAGAATTTGTCAGTTTACGAAGATATTTAATTTCTTTTTTGAGCCAATCATTTTCACGAAGAATAGATTCAATTTCTGACTTACTATATTCTTTTTTCTTCTCAGAAGTCTTATTTGACATTATTAAATTCCTTTTCTAACTCATCGACAATATATTTACTTGCAAAGCCGTCACCGTATGGATTTTTAGCTTGCGCCATTTTTTCATACGATTCCTTATTGGTTAATAGTTCTAAACATTGATTATAAATATTTTCAGTCTCGACACCAACAAGCTTAAGAGTTCCAGCCTTTATTCCCTCTGGTCGCTCTGTTGTGTCGCGCAAAACCAATACCGGCTTTCCTAAGGATGGGGCCTCTTCTTGGACTCCGCCACTGTCCGACATAATTAGATATGCTTTTTCCATATAATTATGGAATTCCAAGACATCGAGTGGCTCAATTAATTTAACTCTTTCATTATTGGCAAATTTAGCATTAGCAATTTCACGAACCTTCGGATTTAGATGAACTGGATAAATTACCTTAACATCTGGGAATTTTTCAGTAATTTGATTAATTGCAGTAAATATTTGCTCCATTGGCTTCCCAATATTTTCGCGTCTATGAGCTGTAAGTAAAATCAAGCGTGACCCCTTTGCCCATTCTAAATTTTCATCAGTATAATCTTTTAATACGGTGATTTTTAATGCGTCAATGGCAGTGTTACCAGTGACGGTAATTTTTTGGTTAATATTAATTTTAGAATCTAATAGATTTTGCTTGCTCTCTTCGGTTGGAGCAAAAAGAAAGTCAGCGATGCGATCAATGATCTGACGATTCATTTCTTCCGGAAATGGAGAGTTCTTATCATAGGTTCTCAGACCGGCTTCAACATGCCCAACCCTAACCTGATTATTCATTGCAGCTAACGCAGCTGCCATGGCAGTAGTAGTATCACCATGCACTAAAACAACGTCTGGCTTTTCTTTTTTAACAATACCATCAATACCGGTAATTACTTCAGTCGTAATACCTGATAGCGTTTGGTTTGGCTTCATAATATTTAGATCATAATCTGGCTTGATTTTAAAAATCTCAATTACCTGATCTAACATATCACGATGCTGTGCAGTAAGACAAACAATAGATTTAATGTTAGATCTTTTCTCTAGCTCTTTAACCAATGGAGCCATTTTAATAGCTTCAGGCCGGGTCCCAAAAACGGACATGATTTTCATTTAGATTTTCCTCGCTTGTTTTTCTATTCATATTATATCATATAAAAAATACAGATTAATATCGGCTTTAATCTGTATTTTACTATAATAGCTATCTTATTTATTAACGAAAAACTTCGTATATTTAGTATCATCCCCCCAGTTGAAAGGCGAGAGAGTTTTCCACCTAAATATAGGGGTGTTTTTCATATCTCCAGCATTATTTGGATTTATGTCACCAATAACTATAGCTTGCTTCGGAATGACATTAATTTTTTGAACATCTTCCCTAACACGATTGTGATATTTTATATACCCGTATGACATATCCGCAAACATTACACTTACAAGTATAATTCCAGCAATTGACAATCTATAAAATATAATTTGCTTAACAGTTATTATTTTTACCATTTGCATAATATATAGAACTAAAATGATGAAGAAGAATATATACATCGGACTAAGAAAGCGCATATATAAATCGTCGTGTACATTAATCAATGATGCTCCTAGTAAGTATAAAGTACCAAATACACTAAGGATGGCCTGATAAATAAAACTTTTGACGTCATATATCCTTTTCTTTATTAATGCCCATGAGCTAATAATGATTGTCAAATCTAAAATAAACATCCATAAAATGTAACGTAAATTATACCAAACATGATTATAATACCTATAACTAAAGCTCAGTGGATTACTAAAAAATGTTTTTGGTGCTAGATAATCATATACAACCGCATAAGCCCCATTGGTACGAAGATCCAATCCCCTTCCGCCAAGATAAAAGAACATTAATCCAAGAATAATACCAAGAATACCAAATAATTGTAATTTATAAGATTGAATAATTTTCTTGATAGTATTCTTTTTTATGCATAATTGATATATAAAATATACTGCACATAAGAACAGGAAAATAACCGGAATTAATTCGGTGGAAATAGCTGTCATAAAACCAAATAATACAATTAGCGGGTAGTAAAATAATTTTATTTTCTTAAAGTTAATTCGGTAAAAACAGAAGAATGCCATCATAACAAAAATACAAGTAGCGTAATTATTAACAAATGAAAAACGATAAGTATATGTTTCACTAACTGGTAGGAGCATAATTAAAATAAAGAATAATAGATATACTAAGACATCCTTATATTTCATAGAAATTTTATGACCAATAGTAAATACAGTCGTAAAATATATCGAAAGCCAAGCAATTAAAGCTGTAATTAATCTGAATAGGAGATCAGGGCCAAGTGAAACAGTATTAGTCATAAACTTTGCTGCAATTTGCTGGTAAAACTCTCCAATGCGAGGAATATAATGGTAAACAGAGTTAATAATAGAACCTACACTTTCTCCACTACTCGTAATTCGCATATTGATGTCCTCGTAGGACTCAACCATAATTATGTATAGCGTGACAAAAAATATAGGGACAAAAAGAAAAAGGATAGTACTTAATATTTTTTCAGTATTTTTTTTCTTCGAAAGCATAGTATTACCCTTATTTATTAATTTAATTATATCATATCAAATGATTACTGAACTTTTTCAAAATACCATTTTTGGGCTATATTATTTTCACCCCATTTTTGATAAAGCTGAATATTTGTTCCGTTCTCTATTTTTGTATCATCAATATCTAGCGACATCTTTTCATTGCAGGAGCTTAATATAGATACACTGTTATCGTTATTTATAACTAACTTCCATTTTTGAGCGCACGAATTATTACTATCATAGAGCCATATATTTGTGCGATCCTGCATATTACCATAAGAAACATCGATTGAACGGCCAGACTTTAGATTACTTATTCGATATAACCCGTCATTATCTTTTTCAACTTTCCATTTTTGAGCCATATTGTTCTCTCCCCATTTTTGGTAGAGACTGATATTTGCCATATTCACAGCGCCGGCATACATCACATCAAGAACTTTCTCTTTGTTTGAGAAGTTGCTAATGATATACGTACCATTTTGAATACCATCTATTACATTATTTTTTGGAGTTTCATTAGCTGTCTTTTGATTTTCAGTAATTATTTTCTCGTCTTTCTGAATTTTCCAGAGCTGAGTCTTTTTATTTAAATCTTCAGGATAAACTTTGATTCTTTCCCCATCAGTATTTGCCTTACCAGAATCAAAAACCATACCTGAGCATGCAGACTGAATACGATAATCACCTTCTGTAGTTTTCTTTAAAAACCATTTCTGAGCACAACTATTATTGATATCATAAAGTTGTATACTACTACCATCAGCTAGACTAGCATTACGTAAATCAACGGCCTTACCGGATTTTACGCCAGTAATTTGATAATAACCGTCATCCGTTTCCTTAAACCTAAATCTTTGAGCTTCATTTTGAGCGTTTATATAAGTCTGTAGTTCTGTCCCATTTTCAACACCAATATTTACTATATCAATGGCTTTATTATCAGGAGTAACTAGATTATAGACTGTATCTTCATCAATATTATTAGCTTCTTTTTTTCTTACTAATTTGAATTTTTGAGAGTCTGTACTATTATGAGAATAAGACCAAACACTATTGCCATTTCTATCAACATTACCATCTCTTACATCAAGATAAAATTCATTACATGCAGTATTTAATGAATAATAATTATCTTGTTTTTTTAATATCCATTCTTGATTACAATAATTACTAAAATCTTGAAACTTAACATTATAGTCGGAATTTGTTAGATAAAGATTTTCCTGGTTTAAAATAAAATATCGACCAGAATCGGTTTTTTGTAGTTTGATTTCAGTTCCATTTAATTGATCTAAAATAAGCTCTTTATTCTGATTTTTTAAAAATAAGCCTTTCGTTGTTTTTATATAATATTCACCATCGTTAATAAAATCGCTTTTTTCTTGAGATATACGGACTGTGGCAGTTGGATCACCAAACCAACGAATAAAGAGAGCATAAAAATTACGATTACCATAAGCACCACAATAAGAGGTACCTGGGTAATTTGCGACAGCAGCCGCGTTTGGCTGATATGGGGTATAGCGATAAAGCGCGGAAGTGGCGAGATTTTCAATATAAACCTGAGAGCCACCACAGGCAAAGTTTGGGTTATAATAGATGAAATTTTGCCCGACCGGATAATTCGTATAGCCACCATCTAGAACATCACGAAATAACTTAGCCGCATTTCTGACTTGATTTCTAAAGCCATAATATTTCGAATCACACTCCGCGGTATCTGGGCAGCCAAAACCAGTGGCACTACGGTACTGAATACTGTTTGGCCAAGTGTCAGAAACTAGGCTTTGCTCTTTTTCAATCAAGACTAGGAGTACTTGGGGGTTAATACGATAATCACGAGCAGCTTCATAAATTACTTGAGCAGCGGTTTGCTTTGTGCCATTATACTCAAAAGTCTCCTGAGATAGACAAACAAATTTACCGTTTTCAATATGATATTTATAACCAGAATAATAATTAGCCCGCCAAATATTAGTATCGCCACAAGGATTTTTCTTAGTTAAGAATTCCTGAATTTGACTTTCATTCATAGTCGAAGTATTCGACATTGTATAATCAGAAATAATATTACCGGCGTGAAAATCAGAGACACTGAGCGCGCTAGATTTTTTAAGATTTTTAAAAATTAAAAAACTTAACGCAAAAACCATAAAGAAAGCAAAAACAAAAAGTGGAAGGTGTCGATAATTAATCTTCTTAGTTTTTGGTATGATACGTATTGTCTGGAATTTCATTAAATAGTAGCCTTCCCTTCGATAATACCGGTTTTTTGGTTAGCATTTACTTCAATTTTAAAATCATAAGTTCCAGAAGGTAACTTAGATAATGGAATATCAAAACCTTCACAAGACCCAGAAGAAGGGTTGGAGATTATACTAACTGAATCGGTGTATACAACTTTACTTGCGGAGAGTACAGTAAGTTTACAAGTACCTGGAAGTTTTAAAAATTGATCTATATTTACCCGGATACGATATTTGTCTGCAGTTTTTGCAGAATACGTAATAGTACCAGTAAGCTTTTCAAGTTGATTTACATCTTGACCCTCATATTTTTCGGGAGTTTTTGGAGTATAACCTGCGGCAGCATCTTCGGGTGTGCCATCTTCATTATTAATAGTTTTAGCTTCTGGTATATTGTGATTTTCAATCTTATTTTCAATATTCTGAGTACTCTCCGCTAAACTAGGTGTTTTTGAACGGGATTGATTGTCTTTTAGAATTTGGTAAACAATTACACCCGCTAAAATAATCAATACTAAAAAGAAAAGCGACCAGACGATAACCTTATTTTTGCGTGCTTTTTTCTGAGAGATTTTTTTCATAACAAATAAACCTTTTATGGTTATATTTTAACACATTTTTTATTTTGCGTTTTACTCTATTAATAGCCTTTTGGCGAGGCGTAAACTAGGCGCCTTAGATATTCGCGCGAAGCGGGTTCGTCGATGAGATAGGTCTGGAAATTTTCGTCATAGAGCGTCGGAGAAATACGAGTTTGGAGATATTTTCCCTGATAGAAATAATGGGTCAAAATCAAACTACGCATAGTATCTGGCCAGCTAATCTGATCGAAGAAGAGATTACCGAGTCCGTAATAAATTGGTTTATCTTTATAAAGTTCGTAAGTTTGCGGTTGGTGGGCGGAAGTGCCCACTACTATATCGGCACCCAGATCGATGAAGTGGCGGAAAAATTCTTTTTGATTATGGATAGAGATCGGCTTATCACATTCTGGGAAAGCTTTTTTACCATTCGGATAAGCATAGCATTCAAAAAATTGCACATTGACGATGACAAATTTATTCTTAGCTTTCGCGGCGGCGAGTTCGGTTTTAAATTCCTCTTCATCATAAGGATTAGCACCGGCGGAATTTTCCGTGGCGATTTGACCATTAGCTACACTACTAGTGGAATGATTAAAGGCGAATAATTTGATTTGATCGTTCACATCAAGTGGGACTTTGGCGGCAGCGAGATTTTCCCCACCACCGACGAGTTTAAGGTTTTTCTCGCGATAAGCAGCAATAGATTTAACATTATTTTCAGCACCATAATCATTATTATGATTCCCGGTTAGCTCGACGATATCCGTACCGAGACTAGTGATAGCGCCCATCATTTTCCAATCAGCGCAGAGAGTAGTGGTAGTATAACCGCCCTGGCAATTATCCGCAAAACTCACTTCATTACTAATGTGGGTATAAGTTTTACTACTGAGAAAATCTTTAATTTTTTCGGTAAAATATTCAGCATTACCACCGACCTGGCCAAGTTTATAAGTGAGACGGCGCGAGAGTGCGGTGACGCCGGTTTCAACAAAACTCACAACATTGGATTTACTTGGAGGATTAGAAAAACTAAGACCTTTTAATGACTCCTGAACGGCTGGGAAGGTAGCCGGATTTCCGGTGAGATTCCAGGTAATAAATTTAGCACCATGAGCAAAATCATCAAGGAAATATTTTTGGTCAAGACTAATCACTTTCTGGCTACTGGTGATATTACGAAAATCTACTAGCTCAACATTATATTTTTTAATGATTTCCGCATCTTTTAATTCATTCTGGGAAATATCACTGAGCGGACTATAGAAATCGACTACCGGAAGAAGAATTTCGGTAAGAATAGTATTAGATTGATTAAAATTACTGAGGTCAAAAGAGGAACTTTCAGAAATTTTAAAATCGAGACTAGTGAGATAGTTGGAGAGTTTTTTACAAATTTCTTCCCCGCCACTAATCGAGGGATCAATATTTTTCAGACAGTCTTGCTTGGAGATTTTAGGAATTTCATGTTTATGATTAATGATTTTTAACCCAATAATCGTACCGAGAAAAACTGTAAGAAAACTAAAGAAAACTAATTTAGAGCCAGTGGATTTTTTCATGAGGAAGCTTTATAGAGACCGTTATGTTTTTTACCATCGTAAATTTCGACTGGGATGCCCTTGGCACGGATTTTATCCTGAACCAGTGACTGCATATTTTTGGCTTCAGTTTCTAATTGATTGGCGAGGTTTTGATTTAGCTCACGTTCCTTAATTTTAATATAAGGAATATTTTGGTTTTGATGCTTATCGACAGCCTGACTAATAATGCGAACTTCAGTATCGCTAACGTTATAAAAACTATAATGTTGACCGAGCATAAAGGTTAGCTGATCGGTTTCGTACTTGTAATTAAAGGCTTGGTAGTTTGGCACACCAGATTCTTCCCCGCTATAAATTTCATTAATCAAGAAATTTGGAGCCATAATCAGAGCCATCAATTCGGAATTGTTTTTAATTTCATCATTAGAGAGATTCTTAATACGCTCCTTGATACGAAGTACGGTAGCATAGAGATAATCACGGATAAAACCAGAATTTTCAAATTTATATTTATCGCCATTTGGAATAGCGTAAATATTGGCGAGAGTAAAATGTTTATTAAAGAAACCAGATTTGTTTTGAGCTTGGTAAGATTTCGCACAAACTACACAGCCTGGATCAAACACATCTACGGCAATCGATCCACTAGTAGTACTACTATCACGATAATAGTTAATGATTGAATCAAAAGAGTCGGCATAATCAGTAAGCTTCTTATCCTCTTCCATAGTGATCATTGGAATAGAAACATTGGTGATATAATCTTTGGCATCCCAAGTTTTGAGATGATCTGGAATGGCGGTAAAAATTTCACCCCATTCAGCAAAACTACGGCCAATTTTACCGATTGGATCAGTTGGCTCGGCTTGATCAATACTACAAACTTCCGCACCGAGGCCACACTGACTTGGCATTGAGACATTACAGGTACCAAAAACCCAAAGAGCAAGTAGGGATTTAATAGCAATCACTAGAGACCAAACGGTAGTAAGAACGATAACCACCGAAATAATTTCAATCAAAGCACTGAGGGGTTTTACGAGTTTAGGATTTTTCAAAACTACCTTCTTTAGAAGACTATTTTTGACTTCATCCTTAAAATTAGTGTCACATTTTTGCAAACGTACCTTCTTGAAAACACAGTGCCAAGCTTTCTTAAAAGTGGCCCAATATTTTTTTCCAAGGGCCTTATTGAAGAGACTAAGAAAGCCGACGAAGACCGACAGAAGCGCTAAGATAATAAATGCTGCTATACAAACCATGTTTTTCCTTTGTTAAATTTTTGATAATACCTTAATTAAATGTGCGACATCGGCGGTGGAATTATGAAAACCGAGAGAAATACGAAGAAGAGGTGGATATTTTTTGATTTCAGAAAGATAGTAATGAACACAGAAATAACCGGTACGCACCATAATTCCCTGGTCAGATAAAGATTCACCAAGGAGATGCGAGTCCAGGCTTTCAACATAGAAAGACATGGTGGAAGCAGGTGATTGATTCAAGAGATGGATTTTCGGATGATTTTTCAAAAAATCATAAAGGGTATTGATGTTATTTTCTAAACGCTCGTGGTCGGATTTTTCTAAAGAATTTAACCAATCGAGGCTATTCCCAAGCGCAATAATTTCACTCCAAGCTTGGAGGCCTGGTTCGAATTTTGTATGTAAGTGATCGGGATTATCCGCAGAGAGGAGGTAGGAAGATTTTTTCACATCATCTACCATCCCACCACCGATAAAAGTAGTATCAAAGAATTTGGCGAAAGATTTTTTCATCACAATAACACCGAGAGAGGCGCTATACATTTTATGTGCAGAAAAACAGATGGCATCCGGTTCAATATTATGGAGAAGCTCGGAATTGTGTGCCATCGCTTGAGCAGCATCGACAATCATAAAACCATTCCTGGAGTGGACATATTCAGCCACTTCTTTGAGGTTGAGTTTCGCACCATTAAAGTTACTCATGGTATTCATCACCACGATAGAATTATCGGGAATTTCGGAAACTTGAACCGAGCCATCATTATCGCGAGTAAGGACTATTCGCTCGATTTTAGCAGTTTGAGAAACCGATAAAGTGGAAAGAAAAACTGAATTATGCTCAATATCAGAAGTAACAATAGTTTTAATATTAGCCTGCTTAAAATTAAATTGACTAAGCAGAAGATTAAGCCCGTAAGTAGTATTCAGAGTGAAACTAACAAAATAATCTTTAGACTTGAACTTAAGGAACTTCAGAACTTTTTCACGAGTTTCCGCGACTTTTTGGTCGGTTTTCTGACCCCAAGCATATTTCACACGTTCACCACAGGAATTATATTCCGTGTAATATTCGACTAAACTATCGACCACGGGCTGTGGACGTAGAGACTGACAGGCAGCATCAAAATAATAATCGTGTGGTTTTAGATATTCAAAACCAGGCGCACGTAAAGAATCGGATTCGGAAGAAATTAGTTTAGATTGAGATTCTTCTGTTCCGCCAAAAATAGATGACGCAGACTTACTAAGCTTAGCTTTCAGTTCAGAAAAATTCATCAACCTCCTTTGCTTAATTTTACCACAAAAAAGATGAGGACTTTTAGCTTTTAATGCGGAGTTTTCCGAGTTTTCCACATATTCACATTGACAGATATTGTATTTTATATTTTAAGTTAATTTTCTTGTTCGGTTTTGTTTTTTATGTTTTTACACAAGCATTTTGATGTTTTCCACACTGGTGTTTGGTTTAATAAAATCTTGTTCGGTTTTAGTGTTTGGTTTTGTTCGGATTTATGGATTTAACAGTGGTAATGGCCATATATTTATAAGTGTCATAATTTTTTATTTCAAGAAAAATACCCCAAGGTTTGGAGTATTTTAGGTTTCTTATTTTTTGAGATTTTTAGAGTTCTTTTTACTTATTATATAAAGTGGACGATTCTGCGTTTCTGAATGAATATGCGAAATATATAACGCTGTCACATATTGCGATATCATTAATAATCCTACAAGAAAAGTAATAAATACAGTCATCTGAACTGCTCCATCCCAATATAAATGCAGTGGATCACCTAAAACATATTGATTAATAATAATAAATAATCCTAGCGATGCAGAAAATATTGAGATTAATGAACCAAGATATCCAAAAATTACCAATGGAGTGTCAGTCATCGATATAAAGCTATCTATCGCTAATTTAAATAATTTTTTAAAAGTATAAGATGGTTTACCGGCAAAACGGTTTCCATAAATATAATTTATGTAATCTTTTTTATACCCCATCCAATCAATTAATCCGCGAGTAATTCGATTATGTTCAGTAAAGTTATTATATTCATCCACAACTTCTCGATCCATTAGGCGGAAATCAGTACTTCCAGGTACGGTATCTTTGTTGCCCATTATTCTAAATAATTTATAGAACATCTTTGAGCCAAGACGTGGAATAAGTCCGTGTTTGGTAAAATGATCACGAACGCCAACTATAATTTCATTACCTTTTTCCCATGATTCAATAAATTTATGAATTTCTTTTGGTGGTTGTTGGCTATCCGCATCAATGGTCAATACAGCATCGCCAGTTGATTCTTTAATGCCAGCAGACAAGGCGATCTCCTTACCAAAATTTCTAGCAAATGCAATAAGTTTAATTGGCGAGTTTAATATTTTTTTATTATCATTAATAAATGATTGTAGTATGGTTAATGTATTATCTGAAGAACCATCATTAACCAGTATTAACTCAAAATTATATTTATCTTCTAATTTATTTAACTCCGGAATTAAATCTTTTGATAAAAAATGACAAATTCCTTTTTCCTCATTATAAACTGGAACAACAACGGAAATTTTCTTCATATAATAACACCTAACTTATTTAAGATTATTTTAGACTAATAACTATAAATTCTCAAGCTCCAAGCCAAGGATTTCGGCCGCTTGATGAAGTATTTCAGATTCTTCGTCAGTAGCAAATTCGAGACGTTGCTTGAATAACTCGATAGTTTCTGGGAAGGAGCGGTCAATAATCACCAGAGAGCGCGCAGAACCTTCCTCACGTTTCAAGAAACCTAGAGCGACTAGATTATCAATATGTTCAGCAACGGAAGCGGGGCTTTTCAAACCTAGACCAGAGGCGATTTCGCGATAGGATGGTGAGTGATCATGCTCGGCAATGAATTCAGAAAGAAAATCCATTAAACGCTTTTGTTTTTTAGTTAATTTGTAACGCATATTTGATATAATTATATATTAGATGAGGACAAATAAAATTAGATTTTTACAGAGTATTTTGTTTATTGATTCATTTTTTGTAAATAAAAACTTAAGGATGGGAGACAAATAATGAAGAGCGCTTATATTGATGGTTTAGCTCCGAGACGTAGCAAAGTAGTTTCCCAGAATTCTAAGAGTACCACTTCAGTATTTAAGAAAAATATGACAAATCCTCTACCGAGGAAGCAATTACTTGACCCATTAGAAATTGAGAAAATTCAACGCGAAAAACGTAATAAAAATAAGATTGCGAGAGTCGAGACCATAACAGAGAAACCAGAAGCTGACTTGGATGATTTTGCCGAGACGGAAAATCATGATGATTTCTTAGAACCAGTTTCAGCTTTTAACCTCGAAAAAAATCGTGATCAAGATGAGTCTAGTTTGAAACACGATGATAAACGCGGTTTTCCAAATGACGACGATGAAATGGATATCAATTCAGAAGAAATCGACGAAGAGATTAATAAGGATAAAAAACCCAAAAAGAAACCTTTTATCTTTCGCCACAAAAAACTTTGCTTCTTTTTAGTTTTCTTATTAGTCGTGGGCGGTGTTGGCTATTTTTATGGCAACCAAATAATCACTAAAATTACTGGTGGTAAATCCAATTTATTCGATTTTGTTAGTACGATGGTGAGTGAAAAATATACTCCGCTCAAGGCCGACGCGAACGGACAGACCAATATTGCGATTTTTGGTACTTCCGGATACGATATGAGTGGTAACGAAGGCCGAGGCGTGCATGATGGTGCGCAACTCACCGACTCCCTGATGGAAATGACTTTAAACCAGGAATCGAAGAACGCTGATATGATTAGTATTCCGCGTGATTTGAAGGTAGGTCGTGAAGCTTGCTTCGCGGGTAAAATCAACGAAGTTTATACTTGTGCCAGTAATAATGGTAAAAATGAAGAAGCTGGTGCGCAAGCAGTGATGAATGTACTAGAGACGGTGACTGGACTAAAAAATCAATATTACATTCATTTGAACTGGGGTTCACTAATCCAAATCGTTGACGCACTAGGTGGTATCGAAGTGACTTTCGATGAAGATATTACTGACTATGGATGGACTAACATCGTAATTAAGAAAAATACACCAACCACTTTGAACGGCGAAAAAGCCTTAGCCTTAGCACGGGCTCGTCACGGGGTAGCGGGGGGAGATTTCGCACGTGGTGAAAATCAACAACGTATTTTGACCGCGGTGAAAGAAAAAATCGTGAAAAAAGGTATGGATATTCCAGCCATGATTGCCCTAGTAAATGCATTAGGAGATAATATTCGTACTAACATTAAGGTCGACGAAATGAAGACTGGCGCACACTTACTTTCTGGTTTTAATTCAGAAAATATGAAGACTCTGCCGTTAGCTAACTTACCGGATGGTACAACCTATGTATCAAATGCTAGCTACCCAGTACAAGGGATTAATATTTCCTACGTGATTCCAGCGGCTGGTTTAAATAATTACACGAAAATCCACCAATATATCCAGAAAGCTATCACGGAAAATGTAGATAGCGTGGCGACAGCCAGACTCCTAGTCCTGAACGGATCTGGTGAACGCGGCGCGGCCAGTGATGAGAAGTTAGAACTAGAAAAAGTGGGCTTTAAAAATATTGAGACCGATAATGCGCCAACTTCAAATTATCAAGACATAACGATTTATCAAATCGGTGAAAAACCAGTGGCAAAGAAGGGTTTGACAGATTATTATAAAATTGAAATAAAAGACAAATCTGAGCTGCCACAGAGTGTTAAGAGTCATGGTTATGATTTCGTGATTATTCGCGGAAAAGAAACCGCCAAAAAGACTGCAAACTAAAATTTGCGAGACTAAAAACGCGAAGCCCAAAAAATATTACTAGAAAAGAGACCCTAAGCGGTCTCTTTTTAATAAAGAACTACCACTAAGGAGCGGTAGTTCTTTAGGAACTTCCGCCAGAAGGCGGTAGTTTTTAGAAGTTTAATCTAGATTAATCGAGATTTTTCTTCGAAATAATTAAATGTCGCTCACGACCTTCGCCTTCCGAGTGGGTATAGATATCAGAATAATCTTCGGCTAATTTATGCACCACACGGCGATCAGCAGCGTTAAGTTCGAGAGTGATGGATTCTCCAGTCTGGCGAACCTTATTAATCCAGCCCTCAGCCTTCTTTTCAATACGTTCCATGCGTTGATGTTTATAATCAGCAATGTCGATATTGACGCGAGTAATTTCGGCATTTTTCATAGTGAGACCCATAGACACAATATGTTGCAAGGCGCGCAGATTACCGGCATTCTTACCGATCAAAAGTGAATTCAAGCTAGTGCTAGGAACACTCAATTGAATAACTTGGTCATCAATAGTTGACCAGACAGCGACGTTAATTCCGAAGAAAGATAATAAATCTTCGAGATATTTTGTAGCAAAGCGAACCGATTCATCACGATTCATAAAAACTCCTTCTCCTAGCTTTTTGAATCTAGGGATGAGTTTTGGTGTTTCTGTTTATTTTGAGGTTTTGAATCACGAGCCTTAATACGAGTAATTTTAGTACCGGTTTTCTTATTTTCAATAATTTCCGCTTCTTGTAGCTTCTTATTGGCAGATTTTAATTCACGAAGAATTGCACGATCAGTATTATCATCCATTTCGTCATCGACATGAGCAAAAACGATTTTTTGTTGAATTACCGAGATGAGATTAGATAAGAAATAATAGAGGACGAGAGCGCCCGGGAGATTCATGGTAAAGAATAGCATCATTAAAGGCATCATGAAGCTCATTTGCTTGGAAACCATATTATTAATATCCGCCTGATTAGGATCCTTACCGGCCTTAGCGTCTTCCATCATTTTTTTCCAGGTACCCTGCTTTTTCTTACCGGAGCGAGCAATTTGCATATTAGCCATATAATAGCTAGTCACGGCTACTAGTAAGACGAGAGCCATTACGAAGAGACCACTTTTAGTTTTCAGATCGGCACGAGTAGAGAGATCGATGGTACCGAAGAGCTGAGGCTTAAAATCATAGGATTTCTCCCCAGTATTTTCGAGATAGGATTTTTGAAGCTCAATCACCTCATCAATACGTTCGAGTTTAGCGACTACCGGATAGGCACGTTTTTCCACATTATCAGAGGTAGAAGGTAAAACCATCACGCGGACAGCGAAAAATAGGGCAAAGAAAATTGGTAATTGAATCAGAAGTGACCAAATCGAAGCCATCGGCTTAATATTATGTTTCTTATAAAGATTCATCATCTCGAGAGACTCGAGCTGCTTATTACCATTGGCACGCTTACGAATTTCGACGAGTTCTGGCTGAATTTTCTTCATCAATTTAGTCTGGTGATATTGTTTTTTGACAAGGGGCCAGGTAGCTAATTTGATCACGACAGTAAAAATAATCACAGCGAGACCAAAATCGCCAATGTAGTTATAAACTACAAAAAGGATATTAATAATAGGATTAACAATTAAAAAATCAATTAACTCAAACATTTGATTAATTATATCATGAAAGATATTTTATTTCTTGGCAATCTTCGCCTGTTCGGCAAGCTTCAAGACTAATTTCTCGATTTCAGTGAAATCCATGGTTTTAAGATCTTTAGAGAAAACAATAAAAATATAGTCGTTCGATTCTGGAATTTCAGCAAGATTCAAACGAATCGCCTCATAAACACGGCGACGCACACGGTTGCGACCAACGGCAGATTTGATAACTTTTTTCGAAATAACTACAGCAAAACGTTGTTTTCCATGTTGATTCGGTGCAAAAACTAGGGAGAACTTCGGGGTACGAATAGTCTTTCCCTTTTGATAGGTATATTTAACGCCACCTCTGGAATGAAAACGGTATTTACTGGCTAACATTACCTTATTTTATCATAGAATTAGAGATGGAATCGAGCGGAATAATATCGGAAGAACGATCGCTTTTTTCAAATTCTTTCTCATTATCAGAATTTTCCACGAAAGTGGCGGTACGAAGGGTACGATAGAGGGCGGATTTAGAAAGCACATCCTTGTTTTTACCTTTTGAGATAATCTTCCCTTCTTTTAAGACAATCACCTGATCAGCAATTTTCATCATTTCTGGACGATGCGTAACAATAATAATGGTATGATCCTGCTTGAGGTCTTCGAGAATTTCTACGATATCCTTTATCGTCTCAGGATCAGCATGAGAGGTCACTTCATCAAAAATCAAAATCTCCGCATTCGTAAGTAGGGCGCGGGCGATAGCGAGTTTCTGAAGATCACCATCGGTTAAGACTTTCGATTCGAGATCAATTTTAGCATTAAATTGGTTCTTGAGGCTGGTGATTTTTTGATAAATCCGTGCACGCTTCAGAGCCTTATTTTGATCCTTAATGTTGGGATTAATAATATTGAGATTTTCCCGAATTGAGGCAGAAAAAACGAAGGGATTTTGAAAAACACCGGAGACGTTTGAGGCATAAACTTTTTTCGAATAATGATAAATTGATTCATTATCGATAAGAATTTTACCGGAATTTGCCGCGTAGAGACGATAAAGTAAATTGATGATTGTGGTCTTACCGGAACCTGGACGGCCGACAATAGTGGTAATTTCATTTGGGCGGGCGCGAAAAGAAATATTATCGAGAATTTTCTTATTTTTAAGCTTAAAGGTAACATGATCAAAAACTACTTCACCTTCGATATAATCATTGTCTAGATCACCATAGTCAATTTGATTATCACTCTTGAATTTCAAAATATTATCGATGCGCTTAATGCGAATACTATAATTACTAAGATTCAAAAGTTCCTCAAGCACGCTATCGGTATTTCGGATCACCATTTCATAATAACCGACCAGAAGCACAAGTTTATCAATGGTGAGCTGATTATTAAAAACTAGATAACCTAAGAAAACATAGATAGAAATCTTACCAATCTGAGTAATTAGTGGAATCTTACAATAACGGGTGCTGAAAATTTTATAGCGCTTAGAATTTTGAATATCAAAAACTTCATTATTAGAAACAATTTTAGAAGTGAGACTCGGCATGAGACTGAGGCTAGTGATTTGCTTTAAATTATTAAGAATCTGGAAAAGGAGATCCCAGTTTTTATCCTGACTTTTACGAATACCGTCGAAGCGTACGGCGGCGGCTTTGGAATTTTGATTCATTAGATAAATATAAATGGCGTCCACGATAAGGGCGAGGAGACCGAGAAAAATATTATTGGCACTAAAAATGAGAAAAATCAAAAAGAGCTGGAAGAAACTAGTAAGGGCATAAACTCCAGAGCGCACCGTACTATACA
The DNA here is from genome assembly GCA_963542535.1 of uncultured Candidatus Saccharibacteria bacterium. Lineage (GTDB taxonomy): Bacteria > Patescibacteriota > Saccharimonadia > Saccharimonadales > Saccharimonadaceae > Nanosyncoccus. The sequence continues at coordinate 13,859 of CAUTXD010000001.1, read as the reverse complement.
TATAACTGACATCCTCAGTGAAAGTATCGGTGATGCGACCCTTAGAGATTGATTCGAGAATCAGAGGGTTTTTTGCAATATGATTAAAAAGGAGATGCTGAGTGGTGGAATAATAATAGCGAACCAGTCCAGTCTCGAGATAATAGCTCCAGGAATTCACCGAATAATAAAGAATTGTAAAGAGAATAAATAGAATCACATAAAACCAGATGGCATTAAAATTGGAAGCGCGTGTAACCACGGAAATAATACCGGCGGTAGCAATCGGAGGGAGAAGTTTAATGATATTACTGATCGTGTAACTGAGGATTAATTGAAAAACTTGCAGACGCCTCCCAGGGGCATTCCGCATCACGGTTTTAAAGACATTAATATAAGTTTTCACTAAAATAATTATAGCATAAGAGGTTTCGAGTTCCCCTTTATGACTAAAAGATTTGCAATTTCAAATAAAAAACACCAGACTAGCTGGTGAATTTTTTAGTAAGTTAAACGAGCGCGGCCTTTAATGCGACGACGCTTGAGTACCTTTTGACCGTTCTTGGTCGCGTTACGCTTCATGAAACCATGTTCTTGCTTGCGTTGGCGCTTGTGTGGTTGATATGTACGCTTTGGCATTATTTTTCCTTAAAACTAATAAAACTATATTACAGAGTTTTATCTGATTTGTAAACTTTGTATAATTATACCTTAGTTTTCCACTTTTTTCAATAAGTTTTCCACATGGGTACATCTATTAGGTGAAAATTGTGGAAAACTCCTCCCCTGTTATTTTTTATATAGCTATATAATAAAAAATATTTTTTTAAACCTGTGGAAAAGTCTGAAGGTCTGTTATAATAGAGGTAATCAAGGTTAGTTAATGTGGAGGTAGCGTCGGTGTTTGATGTGTGGAATAATGTGCTTGCTGAATTAGAAAAAAAACTACCAGAATCACATTACTTAACATTCTTTAAGGATTCGAACACCTCCTTAATTTTCAATAAGGATGGCCACATCCAAATTAGTGTACCGAACACTTTTATGCAGACTAATATCTGTAAAAAATTTGATACCGATATTCGAACGGCTCTAAAAAATAATGGGGTGGAGGTTTTAACTACCGAATATCTAATCGTAACTAATAAAAATAATAAATCACGCGAAACCACGAATTCTCGTAGTAACAATTTCAAGAATCTTTCCGATCGCGTGGGAACAGTGCAGCGGATTGATTTGGAGAGGCACTCCTCTTTGAATGCGCGCAATCAAAATCGTACCGGTCTAAGTGAAAAATTCACGATGGATAATTTCATTATTGGTACAAATAACGATCTGGCAGTTTCGGTGGCGAAAAATATTATTGAAAATCCAGGAATAAAATATAATCCGTTCTTTCTCTATGGCGGAGCGGGTCTCGGTAAAACTCACTTAGTGGAAGCTATTGGTAATGAACTCGCGAGGAGGCATCCAGAATTTAAGATTTTATATATTCCGATTAACCACTTCTATAACGATTTTATTCAATCAGTACGTAATGGTAAGATGGATGATTTCCGCAAGCGTTTTTCGGAACTTGATGTTTTAATCGTGGATGATTTTCAATTTATCGTGGGTAAGGAAAAAAGTCAGGAAGAATTCTTTAATATTTTTAATGACATGCAACAATTAAATCGCCAAGTGATTATTACTTCCGATCGTTTACCAAGTCAATTAAAGACCGTGGACGAACGTCTAGCTTCGCGTTTGACTCAAACTGGAGCTTACGATATTCAATTCCCTTCTTTTGAGGATCGCTGTGCGATTTTACACGCGAAGGCGGAATTTAATGGGGTGGAAATTGAAGATAAGGCGATTGAATATATTGCAAAAAGTGTGGAAACCAATATTCGTGACCTGGAAAGTATGTATAGTAAGGTGATTGCGATGGCGGATGTGAAATGTATTTCCCCACTAATGGTAATTAATGAAGGGATGGTGGGAGTAGTTGGTAATACGACGCGTTCGAAAGTGTTTTCGCCAAGCGCGGTGATTGAAACGGTGGCGAATTTCTTTAATATTTCTCCAGAAGAAATCTGTGGGCGCAGTCGGGTGGCGCATATAAAAACCGCCAGACAGATTGCGATGTTTATTATGTCGCGTGATTTACAAATGAGTACGACAAAAATTGCCAACGAAGTAGGATTAAAAGACCACACGACGGCGATGCACGGAATTAAAAAGATTGAAACCGACACGAAAACAGATTTTATACTACGTGATCAACTAAATGAAATTCGTGATCTATTAAATAATGGCATCATTTAAGTAATTGTGGAAAAGTGGTGAAAAACAATGTGGAATAAAATGGAAAAGGTTGCTAAAAAGTCAGTTTGGTTTGAGGAAAAGTCCAGGTTTTACACAGTGAGTGAAAAACAAAATCGAGTTTTCCATAAAGTTTTCCAAGTTTTTCCCACAGTTTTACACAAGCAAATTTTAAAAATTACCCCTATAAAAAGATCAGTTTTCGACTTTTACACATAGCCTACTAATACTACTAATAAATATATAAGAAAGGAGAGTTATGGAAATCAATGTTGAACAAAGTAAATTAGCCAAAGCATTAAGTATTGTCAGTCGAATCACAGGAGGAAGTCGTACGACTTTACCGATTCTGAATAATGTTTTAATGGAAGCTAAAGACAATAAAGTAACTTTAGTGACAACCAATTTAGATATGGCAATCAATTATTACTTACCTACCACATTAGCCAAAGATGGGAAAATTACCGTACCAGCCAAACTTTTAGCAGATTTTGTAAGTAATTTACCAAAAGGTGAGGTAAAAATTCAGGTGAATCAAGAAAAATTAACCGTAAGTGAAGGAAAATATAAATCAATATTTAACGGAAATGCAGCAGAAGATTTTCCAGAATTACCAGAGTTTGATGAAAAATCAGCAATTTCCTTCCAGATGGGGATTGATGATTTTCGTTTGGGGATGAATGCGGTAAAAATTGCCTGCTCATCAGATACGACACGTCCGACTTTAACTGGAATTTATTTTAATAGTTTTGAGGGTGGACTTTATGTGGCAGCTACCGATGGTTACCGCTTAGCGGAGAAAAAACTGATTAATAAAATTGAAAGCGAAATTAAGGCGATCGTACCAGTGCAATGTATCGCAGATGTGCTGGGGGCAATTTCGGATAATATGGAAAATATTGAAATTTTATTTGATGAATTTCAAGTGCGTTTTCGTCTAGGTGAAATTGAAATTATTTCAAAATTAATTGACGGGGCTTTTCCGGATTATCGTAAATTGATTCCAGAAAAATCCCAGGTGGAAATCTTACTGAATAAGGCGGAGCTACTGCGTGGAGTGAAGCTTGCGGCGTTGTTTTCGCGCGCGACAAGCGGATCAATTGTTTGCGAGTCGAAAAAAGATGAGCAGGTCTTTGTAGTCTCTTCGGTCTTAAATGAGTTTGGCGAAAATAAATCAGAAATTGAAGCGGAAATTTCGAATGATGCAAAAGTAGTGTTAAATTCAAAATACTTAAATGATGTTTTATTAGTACTAGATGAGGATGAATTAAAATTTGGAATTTCGGGAAAACTTTCACCAGTATTAATTCAGAATAAAAATAGTTTCGATTATACGCATATTATTATGCCTTTGAAGAGCTAAATGTTAATTGATTATATAAAATTAAATAATTTTCGGATTCATAAAGATTATTATTTAAAAATTAAACCAGATACGACGCTGATTTTGGGGGCAAATGGTATCGGTAAAACCTCGGTGATTGAGGCGATTTATTTGGTGTTGCGCGGAAAATCTTTTAAGGCAACTGATAAAGAAATTTTAAACCGAGAGAGTGATTTTTATCGTATTGAACTAGGTAATACGGACGGTGAAAAAATCGTAGCGACTTTTGATGGAAATAAAAAACAATTTTTAGTACAAGATAAAAAAAGTGCGAGGTTGCCAAAGAAAGATAAGTATCCGGTAATTCTCTTTTTACCAGAAGATATGCACCTGATTTCCACAAGCCCGACGAAACGACGAAATTATTTTGATCGAATCTTGGAGGAATTTGATTTGAATTATCACCATAATTTATTGATGTATGAAAAAACTTTGAAACAACGAAATGATTTACTGAAAAAGATTGCGATTTCAGAACAAGAATTCGGTCTGGAGAGTGAAAGTGTGTTTTTTTCGCTGAATATTATGCTGAGTAAATATGGTACGGCGATAAATCAAACCAGGCAGCGTTATATCGGGCGAATTAATGAAAAAATGACGATGCTATATCGTTCGATTGCGCAAAATTTAGACGAGATCGAGGTTTATTATGACTCTTTATGTGGATTAGGCCAAAACGACTACTATAAGCGCTTAGATGCAGAATTTCGCATGGATTTGATGCGGGGTGCAACAAAGTTTGGTGTACATCGGGATGATTTTTTATTTAAGTTTAATGGAGTCCTGGCGGATGGGACGGCGAGTCGGGGAGAAACACGGTCGATTATTTTGGCGCTAAAATTTAATGAGGCGGAACTAATTGAAATGGAGACGCGCAAAAAGCCAGTGATTTTACTCGATGATGTTTTTTCAGAATTAGATAAGGGGCGACAAACTGCCTTGGTGGAAAAATTCAAAAACCATCAGGTGATATTGACGTCGGTGGAATAAGCGGTGGAAAAATAAGACTAGATAAATAAAATAATTAATAATTAATCTTCGGAGTCGTGTTTAAAATTTGGGTCAGAATCTTGATCGGAATTACAATGAGTATATTTCACCTGATACTTAGAGAGATTAATTCCCTTTTGTTCGAAATAACTTTCAGCTATTTTTTTAAGATTTTCCACTTGATTATCACGGCAAGTCATAAGATCAATTGTTAGGGTAATTTTATTAAAATCTTTTTCGTCACGAGAAGCAGAGGCAGAAAAGCCAAGTTTAAAATCTTGAACTGGAGTAATATCAAAAATAGGGTCTTTATTATATTGATCTATTTCTTTAGCAAGTTTTTCTTCATATATCTGTTCATATAGATTGGCTTCTTCAGGGTGAGTAGAATAATAATCTTTATTAGAATCATCTGGCTGAAGCATCTCATGTATTAAGGTGTTTTGTTTATTATAGAAGAAAATTTTTTTTCTATATTCTATGAATCCATCCGCCTTAATTACTACTTCTTTTTCTCCGGGGGTTGTAGTGAATGTGCCTTTGTTTGGATATTTCTTTCCATCAATATAGAGCTCTGCATTTTTAGGTGCTACTAGTATATCTATACTTGATGAATTAATAGAAAAATAGTAAAAAGTTATAGATATAATAATTATAAAAACTATTGGTAGTATAATGGCTAATATTTTTTGATACGATTTTAATTGCTGAATTTTATTTAAAAACATATTGCTGTCCCGTAGGAAAATTGGTTGTATTATTAGTATTTAATGACATAGTGGTTAAATTTATATTTTATGTGGAAGTATTAGCGCCAATAAAACGATAGGCTTTGAATCCATTGTTATATACTCCAGTAATACGTGGAGTTCTATTTTGGTATGAAGCATGAATTAATTTACTTGCATTATTTGGCGCCTTGTAATATATGGCAATATGAGTTGCGTTAATTACTATATCTCCATTTTGTAATGTATTCCAGTTAGTTCCATTGAATTCAGAAACTGGTGAATATTTAGAGGGGTTTCCTTCTACATATTTTGGTGTAGCCCTTCCTTTTGCTGCACTTACTCCGCAACAAACAAAATTGGGGTCTAATTTTGAATAACGCATGACAGTGGAGACAAAAACATCGCATGAAGCACCATGAAATACTGTGTTTTTCAATCCAACAGCCCCTAGGGCGGTTTCGTATGCTGGTACCATTTCACGTCTAGCTGCGCGATCATTTTGTGCTTCAGGCCAAGCCATAGTAAGCGCTGTGTCTACAATTAAGTTACCACTTTTACTAATTAAATTACCACTTGCATCAATTGGACTACCGCAGCTTATTCCAGATGAAGTAAAAGATCCGCCACCACCGAGGGCTTTATATTGAACGAAAGTTCCGGCGCGAGTAGAGGCTGGTCTATAAACTTTACAACCATCTTTTTTGCATTCAACCCAGTTTTTATTATTACGAGAATCACGGTTGGCATCGGCTAAATTCATGACATATGGAGAACCTTCACCAAGTTGATTCGCTTGTGTGTTATTAAACCCTAGATCTCGGCCTTGATCAACATATAATTTAGCGCGACCGTTATATCTGAACCACATGGCTTTAACACCGTCATCTGTAGTAAGATTGAGATTGCGACCATAGTTACTTACAATTCGTTGACCTAATTCGTCGGTTTGTTTTTGAAATTCTTCTAATGTGACTGGACCAGGTGGGTAGCGATTAGTATTACGAGCATCATAGAATTGGTAAATACCCTGATGGTTGTTTGGGTTTCTAGTACCATTTAGGCCTGTTTCCATATTATGGATTACAGCAAATACCTGCCAAGGAATGTGATATTTGGCAGCTGATTGTTCATAGACTGGTTTATTTTTTTCTATTAGTGCTAATTGGCCTTCAGATAAGACTGGGTCGCCATTATATAGTTTATTACCAGATAAATCTAGAGGCGTGGAAGAAACACAATTACTAGTTTTACTACCATCATAGTAAAAAATCCCATTAGCGTCGTAAAAGTCTAGAGTAGATTCATCGATGTCGGCGTGCACGTAGGTAGAATTAATAATAGTGAAAATAAGAAGAATAAAAAATAAAACCAAAAAACGAGGATTTAAAAAGAATGTTTTAAGATTTTTGGAAAGATTTTTGACCTTATTCATGTGATTTAATTATAACATTAAACAAGAGAAGTTTGGAAACGGAACTTATAGTCAAGAGTGTATTTAGTTCCCTTTTCTTGATTAGATTTAGAATCAATATCCTTTTTAAGGTGGGTGATTTGGGATGCAAGCGTAGAACGGTAGAGGGATTCGCCAGTAATGAAGGTTTTAACTGGTTTCATAAGAATATCAGCGAGAGTTTGAGGCGGTTGATGTTCGGCAAGATATTTATAATAATCAATAACGGCAAGACCGAACTCTGCATCGGATTTTCTGAGACCAGAATAAACAGCTAGCTGTCCAGCAAGGCTTTTATCGGATTGCTGCTTTTTTTGATATTTTTTAGCAACTGCAAGAATTGGATCTTGAAGATTTCCAGTGCTATCTAAATTGTCTTCACATTTAGTTTGAGTACAAATACGATTACGTTCGGTGTATTTTTGGAGATAGCGAATTTTTTGATACATCGGATTACTTTCATCCATCACACAGTTTTTGCCAGTAGCCCAATTTTTAGATTCTGAAGAAAGTGATTGATAGCCGGAATTAATCATATTGACGAAGCTACCAATGAGTGGAATGGAACTAATAAATGAATTAGCATCAACAGGTGATTCGGCGTCTAAAATATTTTGATCAAAAACACCAAAAGGCGATTTGCGATTGTCGCAATATTTGATTTTTTTATCTAGAATAGAATCTTCTTTGACTGTTCTTTTACCGTCTTTCTCGGTAGTGTTTTCGGAGAGAATGCTTTGATACGTGGCGTCATCTTCGTCAAGATTTTTTAGGCTTGGGTCGGATGCGGTAATATGGGCGCCATACATATTACAGGCACCACCGATACTACTGAGGCGTTCGCAAACCTTAGGATCCTGTTGTTGATCATAGAAATTTTTAGCATCCTTATTAGAGTCATAGACGGTGCTAACTACTTGAGTCGATGAGGCAAAAGTTTTTGCGGAAGCAATATCGGATAAGGTGCTGGCACTCCTAGAAGTATTAGAAAAGAAAGTTGAAAGAGTTTTTAGGAAATTATTATTAAAATGCAAATAGCTAAATTTCGTGGCGAGACTACCAAGAAAAGTATTTGAATTAGAAGCATCAAATGGACTGTGATTATAGCGGTCTAATTTAGCTTCCTCGTTAGCGGCGAGAACTAATTCTTGACTATAGGCCTGAGCAGTTTTTTTCGAAGCGACACCTAAACCGATGGTGGACATGGCCATGAATCCGGCGGAAAGTGACGATCCTTTAATAAGTTCTTCTCCGGCTGGGATACCTTTCATAACAAGTTCGGGGTTACTCATAATGGTTTTAGCTACATAAGGAATAAGCACAGATAGCCCTGAAGAAATAATGGCGGCAATACCTAAACTAACAGCAGTATGTACAGCGAACTTTTTAAGAACTGTACCTACGACAAGGCTGGCGCCACCGGTCGGAATAGCGGTAATAGCAGCAACAGCATCAGAAGCAAAGTCGATCACAGAAGCGGCGAAATTAGCTACGGCACAGCCGGTAATGGCGGTAGCAGAAGTGGCGATACCCATTTTGACTGAGTTGAAAATATTTTCAATGGCATAATGTTTGGTTTGGCTAAGCATGGCAGTGGAGCCGGCGAGAACAGCATAAGCACCTTGGGCTTGTAATTGAGCCCCTTCGATAGGAGTCTCTTTGCCAGTATCAGTATTTATGTAAGTGGTTTTTTGGCTAATCGATTTTTCATTTTGGACTGAATTCATAGGAGATTCGGCGCCATTGCCAGCTCTGGTTTTACTATATGGCTCAAGGTCACGAAAACTTCTAGATGCGCTAGTGATGATACTGTGAGCAGCTACTAATAAACTAATAATATTAGCTACACGCATTACAGTACAAGTATTTCGTACTTTACCAGAGACAGCTGACATTTTATTGATAAAATTTTCAGCGCGAGAATTTGCGGTTTTTAGTTTGGCGGTTTCTTCTTCTACAATATCGGAGTTAGGGCCAGTACTAGGATTATCAGTATCGGTTTCAGTACTTTTAACTTCTTCGACTTCAGTTACTGTCTCAGTTTTTTTATTGCCATTTTCTTCGGTTTCTGTCTCAGGTTTTTTATTGCCATTTTCTTCGGTTTCAGTTTCTTTTTCACGATCCTCGGCGTAGCGTCCTTCGGCTCCAGAATCTTTAAATTGTTCAACATTCGTTTTCTTGAGAGAATCTTTATTAGCTTTATCATCCATAGTATTTTTAAACGAACGATAAAAATTTCGACTGACATTAATACCCTTAAAAGCTAATATGGCGGCTGGATCAAAATAATTGGCGCCACGGCCGTGCTTAGATTTAGTAAAGTCATTTTGGAAACTAATATCGGAATTATAGGTAGATTTTAAATTTTCGGCGGTAATGATTTTGTTTCGGTATTTAAGAATATATTCTTCACCATTATCTTCTACGATAATATTGTTTTTAGCGAGACGCTGCTTGAGATAGTCTGGGAATTTGCCATGTTTTTTCTGCATGTATTCCTTAGTCATTTGGAGAGAAGTGGCGGAATAGGTTCCGAACATAGTATCAGTAGCACGAGTGATAAGAGTTTCGATATGATTGGCGATATTAGAGATGCCAAAAATTAGACCAAAAAGTCCACCAAAAAGAACAACGAAAAGGCCGATGAGTGGGGCGTATTTTTTGAGTTTTTTGACTTTTTCTTTGCCGGAAAGTTGGTTTTGATTTTGGAAATTACCGGAGCCGGTATAGAAAGATTTTCGTTCAAGATCACGAAGATTAGCTAAAGAATTAGTTTCAGAATTAGCGACGGCACTGGAATTTTCGAGAGACTTTAGAGCGCTTTGGCTGGATCCAGCGGAGTTGGAAGAAGAATTCGGCTGCGCGATTTGGTTTCTAAAAACAGCAGAATCATTATCCGAATTTTTCGACGATGAAAAATCGGGCTTAATATTATCTTCGCCGTAATAGACCTTTGACATAAGAATATTATAGGAGATTTTGTGAAAAAAATCGAGTGGGTTAGACTGATTTTTAGGTAAAAAATAACTCATGTTTCAGAGTTATTTTTTTATATCACTATGCTGAGTCTATTTTTAGAATGGTCTTTATTTTTTTAATAATTAGTTATTTTTATCGTAACGGGTAGGGTTGGTGGAAATCAAACTGGTTTCGGTATCAGAAGCGACAACTTGGATATGAACGTGGTTTTGGCCAGCAAAGAAAAGACCGTGTCCGATTGGGAAGCTGGAGAGACGCTTACGTTCTTCTTCAGTGAGCTTAAAGACATCGGATAAGACATCGACGGCAGCAGCGGATTGTTTTAAGAGGAGCTGCATAGAAGAGTTCATGACGATAGCGCGGCCCATTTTGTTACTCATGAAGTCTTCGACGTCCTGAGTGATAGTAGTGAGACCGAGGTAATATTTACGAGCACGCTTGGCAAGGGAGAAAAGGAAGTTGGCGGAGTCGTCATATTTCATAAGTTGCCAAGCCTCATCGACGATGAGAATACGGCGCTTTTGTTTGGCGCGGACGATGTTCCAAATATGGTTGAGTACGATATACATGGCGACAGGACGAAGTTCATCTTCGAGATCACGAATATTAAAGACGACCATTTGGTTATTAATATCAATATTGGATTGCTGAGAGAAAATACCCGCGAAAGTACCGGTGGCGTACTTACGAAGACGTTGAGCGAGTTGTGGACCGGAGCCTCCCATGTGAGCGAGAGTATCGTAGAGATTGATAATGGTAGGTGGAGTAGATTGATGAGTGAGTGGATCAGAAGTGATACCAGCACGAGCATAAGTATCGATAAGGGCTTGATCTAGATCAGCTTCCTCGTTGGCGGAAAGTGAAGAAATTGGCTGACCATTCGGACCGATTTGCGTACCACCGAGCATGAGACGGAAAAGACCGTGCAAAGTAACGAGGTTAGCACGCAGAGCATCAGACGCATCTTCGGAATCGATGACTTTTGGTAGATCGAAAGGATTGATACGCACGTCGGAATTAAGCGAGAGGCGCACATAAGAACCACCAACGGCGTCGCTGAGTTTTTGATACTCGTTTTCTGGGTCGATAATAACAATTTCAGTGCCCATCATCATGGAACGGATGGCTTCGAGCTTCACGGCGAAGGATTTACCAGCACCAGATTTAGCAAAGACCACGAGGTTGGCATTTTCTAGAGTAAAGCGATCGAAAATCACCAGACCCTGGTTATGCATATTAACGCCGTAAAGAATGCCGCGCTCCTGAGTAAGGTCAGCGGAGGTGAATGGGAAGGAAGTGGAGATGGCGCTGGTGTTCATATTGCGTCGAATTTGAAGTTGGTCGGTGGCCATCGGCATAGTGGTATTCATTCCCTGCTCTTGCTGGGAAGTGGCAACCTTAGAAAAAATCATTAATTGACCGAACATGGTTTCGATTTTGTGTTGGACGTAATTTAATTCGTCGAGTGAATCGGCCCAAAGAGTAACGTAGAGACCGAAGCGGAAGAATTTTTCATAGCCGAGCTGCAATTGATCACGAAGCTCTTCGGCGTCCTGGATGGCGGCATCGGTTTCTGGGTTACGAATGCGGCCCTTTTCGGCATTAAGTGAAATATCGGCTTCCAGCTGAGTAACTTTTTTACGTAAGTTTTTCATTACCACGGTAGTATCGACTGGATAGATGTAGATAGAAATATCGAGCACTTCATCGATATTAATGAGAGGACTGAGCCAGCCGGTACTGAGGGTACGAGGATAACCATAAACATAAATAGTGCGACCGTATTTGGTGCCGAGACGGAAATGATCGGATTGAATTTCAATAGAAGATGGAGAAATTAAATCGCGAAGGGTGGTAATACCCTGCTCAAACGCGCGTTGAATTTCTGCTTCTTCCATTGATTGTTTTTGGGCGGCAATTTCGGCAGCGGTAAGTTTTTTAGCCATGTGTTTCCTCTATTATGTTTATAAAATTAATTTAAAATTATCTTGCTTGATTCCCTGGGTAGTTGGTGGAACTTGGGTTAATTGGAGCTGGATTGACTGGGGCTTGGGCCGGGTTCTGGGATAATGCGTGACCTGGAGCTTGCATTGGATTTTGAGTTTGACCTGGAGCTTGGATTGGCGCTGGGTTCTGGATTTGACCTGGAGCTTGGATTGGCGTTTGATTCATTGCAGGATTAAATTGCCTTGGCGCTTCTGGGTTTGGCCTTGGATTTTGGTCATACGGACTAGGAGTTTTTTTGGTATAAATAGTACCAAGTTTATTAAAATCAATAAACGGTTCACGGACGGCGGTGTCTGGGTTATTAAAATTATAGAAGAGCTCGGAAAGTTCTTTGGTGTTAAGGCGAACGGTGTTGACACCAATACTGAAGAGACCACTGATAATAGTTTCGACACGTTTATCAATTTCGGCGGTAGCCTTGTCATAGGTATTACGATCGATTTTGGTGATTAGATTAGCGTTTTTACTACCGAAGAAACTACTGAAGATATTTTTAGTTTGAGTGCTGGCTTTTTCAAGATCATTATTGATAAAATATGGTACCACGATAAAGAAAGACTTATCCATAATGTTGGCTTCTTGAGAAAGCAAGTCGATAAAGTTAATATAATCATCCATTAAAACGCCAAGTAACATATTGTCATTATTTTTACGAATTTCAGTAAGTTTTTCGATATATGGTGCAATATCAATACGCTGGGAACGAATAAGAATCTGTGTGGTGAAATTGAGGGAGTTAATAAAACCTTTATAGGCATACTCGACACCTTCACGTTCTTGTTCGGACATGAGGTCGAAGTTGATAGATTTACAAGCAATGACAGCACGGAGAGAGCCATCTTTCATAATAATTAAACCATCACGGAGTTCGGAAAAGAGTAGCGTGGATTGAGTGGAGGAAGGGTCAACAATTTGACGTGGAACAGCGGCATCGGCTTGAGGCGACTGTGGAATGAACTGACTCATCATTTGAGGATTCCCGGCTGATGGGTAGCCTGGACCTGGATTCATTTGGGGATTGGTTTGGTTTTGGTTAAAATTATTTTGATTCATAGGCGCCTTTAATTTTGAATAAATGGATTTTGATTGATATTAGGAGGGATGGTCGGTGGTTGAATGAAATTCGGAGTGTAAGGGGTTTGGGCGACAAAGGTTTGGGGCGCTAAATTTGGCGCAAGATTTTCGCGGTAACGATTCGCTTCCTTACTAATGGTATCAATGGAAAAATTCTGATTATTGGCGAGGTTTTGGTAATTAGAGTTTAGAATCGATTGGTTACGGTTGGCGAGAGTGTTGGCGTTTTGGATTGAAGGGGTTGAGGTGGTTTGATTTTGGACGAATGGATTCGGTGTGGTCTGATTCGGGGTGGCTTGATTTTGGGTGAATGGATTTGGGGTGGTTTGATTTTGGGTGAATGGATTAGAACCGAGGGTGGCTTGATGGGAAGAAATCGTGGCGGGACCCATGGCGTTCTCCGTATTATTAATAGCAGCTTTCATTTGATTAATAATTTCGGCATGACGAGCGACTTTTTCTTTTTGCATAAGATTAATCAGATTTTGATTTTGACTATCATCCATAAAGTCATTGACGTCGGTGGCGTCAGCAATGAAATTTTCAGTGAAATTAGTATTATGATTACCGCGAATGGCATAGCCTTCGGAATCAATAAGATTGGAAAGAAAACTCAGACGGTGGCTGGCTTCTTCTTCGCTAAGATCACGCGTGCGAGATTTTTCGACAATCTTTGGAGCAGTGATTTGAATAGTGGTCTCACCTTGACCAGGACGCCAGAAGCGTTTATTAGGTTTCATGTAAAAACTAACGATGGCAGCAAGATAGGTTTCCATGGGCTGATCTTTTTTCAGAGGTAGAGCTAATACAAGAAAGAAAAAGATAACTGGAGCTGGTAGAAGCGCAAGTAAGGGGAAAATTTGAAAGAGTGCAGCAGCTAAGGCACCAGCAATCGCGGCAATCAAAAGATAAACGAATTGACGAAAAGTGAAGGGGCCAAGGAGTCTATCCTCTGCCTCAA